>JAIXSD010000359.1 GCA_027484885.1 Rubrivivax sp. | reverse complement strand
GAAGCTCAGCACGGCGTCGCCTGCACCGACGGTGAAGCTCATGGTTTCGTGCATCCAGCCGGTGAAGCTGCGGCTCGGGTTGTTCACCGTGGCTGTGGCCTGCGCCGCGGCCGAGCCCAGCTGCACCGTCCAGGAGCCCCAGGTGCCGCTGGAGTAGCCGTACTGCTGCGCCACGGCCCAGTCAAAGCTGACCTGGTAGGTGCCGGCCTGGAGGTTCTTGAGGGTTTGCGTGATGGGGCCTGGCGTGGCCACCGCGGGGTCAAACGCATAGAAGTTGCCGCCGGTGGGGCTGTTGGTCGCCTGGCCGCCACCGCCATTGGTCTGGTTCCACAAGCTGAGCGCCGTCGGCGAGGCGGGGATGGAGGCATTGATGTCGCTGAACACGAAGTCGTAAGCGCCATCGGTGGCCGTCCAGCCGGTCAGCAAGGTGCTGCCCGCGCCCACGCCTTTGTTGGCGCCATGGCTGGTCAGCTCGAAGCCGCCATTGGTGACCAGCTCCTGTGCTTGTGCGGGGGCAAAGAAGCCGAGCCCTGCGATCAGCCACGCGCCGATCCGGAGGTGTTTCTTGACATTCATGAGTGAGTCCTTTGTGTGAGCGGGCGCTGTGGCGCGGGCTGCAGCAGCCCACGCCTCTGCACCGGCGATGGGGGCGTGTCGGCCCAGTGCACCGGGCCGCAGGCGAACGGTGGGTGCCCTAGGCGGCTTGCTGTTTGGCGGCGCGTTTGCCGCCTCGCATCAGCCCCACAAAGCCCAGTCCCAGGGCAAACAAGGTGATCGTGGCCGGCTCAGGCACGGCCACCACGGACACGCTGTCCAGCAAGGCGAACGGCGGCACGCCCTGCGGGCCGCCCTTGGCCAAGAAGCTCAGCACGGCGTCGCCTGCGCCCACGGTGAAGGTCATGGTTTCATGCATCCAGCCGGTGAAGCTCTTGCTGGGGTTAAAGACCGTGGCGGTCGATTGGGCGGCCGCGTTGCCCAGCTTCACCGTCCAGGATTCCCAGGTCTGGCCGGTGTACTGGTACTGCTGTGCGGCCGCCCAGTCGAAGCTCACCTGGTAGGTGCCGGCCTTCAAGCCTTTGAGGGTCTGGGTCAGTGGGCCTTGCGCGCCGTAGCCGGTGTCGAAGGCATAGAAATTCCCGCCCGTGGGGCTGTTGCTTGCCAGGGCACTGCCGCCATTGGTGGCATTCCACAAGGTCAGTGGGCCGTTGCTGCTGGCCGCAGTGCCGGTGATGCTGGCGTAGACAAAGCTGTAGGAATTGGCCGGCACAGACCAGCCGGGCAGGTTGGTGTTGTAGCCCACCTGTTTGTTGGCGCCGCTGGTGGTCGATTCGAAACCGCCATTGGTGACCAACTCTTGGGCCTGGGCTTGAGGGGCTGCACATGCCAGGACGCAAATCAATGCGGCGGCATGGAGAACGGACTTGAAAACCATAAGAGACCTCTCCTGATGGATGTTGTTGATGTCGTGCAAAAGGAACCGGCATCGGCCCGTGCGGACCGATGCCGGCGGGTGCAGGCCTCTCTTGTTGTGCTTGCTGTGTATGGGTGGAGGCTTCTTGGGCCCAGGCTGCATCGAGAGGGACTCGACATGGCCCGTGCCGCGGACGGAACTGTC
This sequence comes from Rubrivivax sp., assembly GCA_027484885.1. Taxonomy (GTDB): domain Bacteria; phylum Pseudomonadota; class Gammaproteobacteria; order Burkholderiales; family Burkholderiaceae_C; genus Paucibacter_A. Next base: position 3,707 of record JAIXSD010000359.1, on the reverse strand, counting down.
GGCGGCTTGCCTGCATTCGTTTCTTAAGGCGTGTAAAACAGGCCGCCTAGACCTAGGGGGCAGGCCGGGGGGCGTTCAGAGTGCGCGGCTTGTGCCTGCCCCCCCCTGGGCGAGTGGTGCTGAACGCGTGCATCTCCATCAGAATGCGCCCGCATGCCGCGCTTGTCTGTTTCGTTAGGTGCGTGGCCGCTCATCACTCGCTCTCTCGAATCCATGAAAACGAATCTCTCGATCTTTGCCGCTGTTGCTTTCAGCGTGTTCAGCGTGGCCAGCCAAGCAGCCCCTGTGGTCTCCTCTGGCCTGGCTGGTTCCGCTTACAGCCAGAGCTCCGCCTGGAATGGCAATTCGGCCCAAACCGCATTCAACGGTGGCGGCTGGAACTCGGGCGATTTCGCCAAGGCCTGGTTGCAGGTCGATCTGGGCCAAGTGATGGACTTGTCGGGCCTGAGCCTTGTGGCCAAGCGCCTGCCGCGCACCGGTTTTTCCTCGTTCGATGTGTATGTGTCCAACACCGCCATCGGTGGCGCCTGGGATCAGCTGACGGCTGCAGCCAGCTACGCAGGATCGGTCACGCATGATCAAGCGCTGAATCTGAACTTCAGCGGCACCGGCCGGTTTGTCGAGCTGGTGGTGGTCAACGGCAATGGCTTCGGGGGCGGGAACAACAGCTGGACGGCTGTGGGCGATGTGAAGGTGTTTGGCGCCAACCCCGCCCAAGTGCCCGAGCCGGCCTCTTACGCCCTGGTGGCGCTGGCCTTGGGTGCGGCCGCGCTGGCTCGCCGCCAGCGCCGCGCCTGAGGTCGCGGCCGTGCGCGCTGCCCATGGCGTGGGCTGGCGCGTGATTCTTTGCTGACGGGGCCTGCTTGTGGCCCATCCCAAGATCGGGCCCTTCGCGGCCCGTTTTTCTTTTGGGGCTCAGCCTTTGAGCGCCGCTTGCGCTTTCGTTTGTGTTCGAGGCTCGCTTCGCCTGCAGGCGTTCGCTCTTGCCGTCTTTGCATGAGAGTCAAAACTCTCGGCATCAGCGGGTCATGTTTGCCGATGTAACCTCCCGGAACTTTGATTTTTCCCAATTTCCAGGAGAGCAGGGAATGAGCGAACAGAACAACAAGGCTTTGTCCCCGGCTGAAGCCGCGCTGCGCGATGCCGCCCGCGAGTACCACCGCAGCCCGACGCGCGGCAAGATCGCCGTCACCCCGACCAAGGCCTTGTCCAACCAGCGCGACCTGTCCCTGGCCTACTCGCCCGGCGTGGCCTATCCCTGCCTGGACATCGAGGCCGATCCGCAGAAGGCGGCCGACTACACCTCGCGCGCCAACCTGGTCGGCGTGATCACCAACGGCACGGCCGTGCTGGGCCTGGGCGACATCGGCCCGCTGGCCGCCAAGCCGGTGATGGAAGGCAAGGGCTGCCTGTTCAAGAAGTTCGCCGGCATCGATGTGTTCGACATCGAACTGGCCGAGCGCGACCCCGACAAGCTGGTCGAGATCATCGCCGCCATGGAGCCCACCTTGGGCGGTGTGAACCTCGAAGACATCAAGGCGCCCGAATGCTTCTACATCGAGAAGCAGCTCAAGGCGCGCATGAATATCCCCGTCTTCCACGACGACCAGCACGGCACGGCCATCATCTCCAGCGCTGCGCTGCTGAACGGCCTGGAGCTGGTGGGCAAGGACATTGGCAGCGTCAAGCTGGCCGTGTCCGGCGCCGGCGCGGCAGCGATCGCCTGCCTGGACGTGATGGTGGGCCTGGGTGTCAAGCGCGAGCACATTTATGTGTGCGACTCCAAGGGCGTGATCCAGTCCGAGCGTGAAGACGCCAAGGCCGGCAAGCTGGATGAATCGAAGCAGCGCTACTGCCAGACCACGGCCGCGCGCAGCCTGGCCGATGTGGTCAATGGCGCCGATGTTTTCCTGGGTTGCTCGGCCGCCGGCGTGTTGACGGCCGAGATGGTCAAGACCATGGCTGCCAGCCCCATCATCCTGGCCCTGGCCAACCCCGAGCCCGAGATCCGCCCCGAACTGGCCAAGGCCGTGCGCCCGGACTGCATCATCGCCACCGGCCGCTCGGACTACCCCAACCAGGTCAACAACGTCCTGTGCTTCCCCTACATCTTCCGCGGTGCCCTGGACTGCGGCGCCAGCAAGATCACCGAGGAAATGAAGCTGGCCTGCGTGCGCGAGATCGCGGCCCTGGCCAAGGCCGAGACCAGCGACGAGGTCGCGGCCGCCTATGCCGGCGAAGAGCTGCACTTCGGCCCCGACTACCTGATCCCCAAGCCCTTCGATGCGCGCCTGATTCTGCGCATCGCGCCGGCTGTGGCCCAGGCCGCGGCCGATTCCGGCGTGGCCCTGCGCCCGATCACCGACATGGCGGCTTACCGCCAGTCGCTGGAGCGCTATGTTTATCAAACCGGCATGTTCATGCGCCCGGTGTTCACGGCGGCCAAGGCCAACCCGGCGCGCGTGATCTACGCCGAGGGCGAGGACGAGCGCGTGCTGCGCGCCGTGCAAGTGGCGCTGGACGAAGGCATCGTCAAGCCGACCCTGATCGGCCGGCCCGAGGTCATCGCCACCCGCATCGAGCGGGCCGGCCTGCGCCTCAAGCTGGGCGAGGATGTGGCCGTCATCGACCCCAACAACGATGCGCGCTTCCGCCAGTACTGGGAGGCGTATCACCAGGTCATGGGCCGCCAAGGCGTGACGCCCGAGATGGCCAAGGCCGCGGTGCGGCGCTCCGCCACCACCATCGGCGCCCTGGCCATCAAGCTCGGCGATGCCGACGCCATGATCTGTGGCATGGTCGGTCGCTTCGACAACCATTTGGAGCATGTCTCCGACCTGATCGGCCTGAAACCTGGCGCGCGCAATTTCGCCACCATGAATGCGCTGATGCTGGACGAGCACACGCTCTTCATCACCGACACCTTCGTCAACGACCAGCCCGATGCCGAGCAACTGGCCGAGATCGCGGCCATGGCGGCGGAAGAGGTGCGCCGCTTCGGCCTGCCGCCCAAGCTGGCCTTTGTGTCGCACTCGATGTTCGGCTCCAGCAAGCGGCCCTCGGCCGTGAAGATGCGCCGGGCGCGCGAGCTCTTCACCCAGCATGCGCCCGATGTCGAGTGCGATGGCGAGATGCATGGCGACGCGGCGCTGAGCGAGTCGGTGCGCAACACCTTCCTGCCCGATAGCACGCTCAAGGGCGCGGCCAATCTGCTGGTGCTGCCCTCGCTGGACGCGGCCAACATCTTGTTCAATGTGCTCAAGATCACCGCCGGCCAGGGCGTGACGGTGGGCCCCATCCTCTTGGGTTCGGCCGCGCCGGTGCACATCCTGACGCCTTCGGCCACGGTGCGCCGCATCGTCAATATGACGGCTCTGGCGGTGGCCGACGTGCTGGCGGCGAAGAGTTGAACGCGGGGGCCGACGCACTGCCGGCCTAGGGCTGAATGCGGCTCGGTGCGTGTAACTCGCTGAAACCGGTGTTCGACGTTTGAGCGGCCACAAATGCGCCGCATAATCAGCCGCTTGTAACTTTATTTCAGCGAGATCTGCCATGTCCCGAGCCACCAAGATCGTTGCCACCCTGGGCCCTGCGTCCTCCTCACCGGAGGTGCTGGAGCGCATGATCCGAGCCGGCGTCGATGTGGTGCGGCTCAATTTCTCGCATGGCAAGGCGCAGGACCACATCGACCGCGCCCGCCTGGTGCG
>JAIXSD010000716.1 GCA_027484885.1 Rubrivivax sp. | reverse complement strand
GCCGCCCACCTGGGCGAGGTGCTCTGGGCCAGCGACAAGGCCGAGGAAGCGCGCCGCGTCTGGGCCGAAGGCCTGAAGCGCGATCCCAAGAACGAAGCGCTGCTGGACACACTCAAGCGCCTCAAGGTCAAGCCGTGATTGGGATGACGCGCGCTCTGCCCGGCCGGCGCGCCGGCTTGGCCGGGGCTCTGGTGCTGGCCTTGCTGCCGGTCTTGAGCGGCTGCGCCAGCCTGGCGCCGCAGGCGCCACCGGCTGCCGTCCTGAATGCACCCGACGCCACCCACCTAACTGGCCGCTTGAGCGTGCAGGTGACGGGCGCCCACGGCCGGCCAAGCGGCGGCAATGTCAGCTTCGACCTCAGCGGTGGCCCGGCTGCGGGCCAGCTGGAGCTGAGCACACCGCTGGGCGCCCTGGTCGCCCGCGCGCGCTGGGGCGGCGGCGAGGTGAGCCTGCAAACCCCCGAAGGCGAGCGCCGCTTTGAGGATCTCGATGCCCTGACCCGAGAGATGCTGGGCGAGGCCATACCCCTGGCGGCCCTGTTCGACTGGCTGCGCGGCCAGCCCTGGCCACAGGCCGCGCATGAGCCCTTGCCGGCACCGCAAAGCGGCTTCGAGCAACTGGGTTGGCGCCTGGATCTGGCGCGCCGCGCCGATGGCCTCATCATCGCCAGCCGCAACGGCGGGCCCAGCGTGACCCTGCGCGCGCGGCTGGATGCGTCGAACTGAGCGCCACAAGATCCGCGCCACAAGAATCCGTACCGCCCCGATTGTTCCCTCGCAACACCCCCGGCTACTTCTCCCCATGCAAGCGATTTACGACGTCCCCGCCCCCGCCAAGCTCAATCTCTTCTTGCACGTGGTGGGCAAGCGGCCCGATGGCTATCACCTGCTGCAATCCATCTTCGCCCTGATCGATTGGGCCGACACCCTGCATTTCGAGCGCCGCGGCGATGGCCGCCTGCAGCGCCACGACCAAGGCGACGCCCTGCCCGAGGACGATTTGTGCCTGCGCGCGGCCCGTGCGCTGCAGCAGCAAAGCGGCTGCACGCTGGGCGCTGACATTCACATCGAGAAGCGCTTGCCCGCGGGTGCCGGCATGGGCGGCGGATCGTCTGATGCGGCTTCCACCCTGCTGGCGCTGAACCGCCTCTGGGGCCTGAACTGGCCGCTCTCGCGCCTGCTGCCCCTGGGTCTGAGCCTGGGCGCGGATGTACCGTTTTTCCTCGGCGGCAGCCACGCGTTCGTCGAAGGCATCGGCGAAATCCTGCACCCGATCGAGCTGCCCGAGATGAGCTTTGCCGTCGTGAAACCGGCCGCCAGCATCCCCACGCAGAAAATATTTTCGAGCCCCCTCTTGGCAAGGTCGAAATCTGTGGCTATAGTAGTGGGCTTTCCTGCACACAACAGCAGCGACGACAAAACGAGCAGCGACAGCCGCTCGGCCGAGTCAGAAGATGCTGGCGCCCTGACAAGCGCAGTGAGCCTGGATGCTGAAGGAGTCGCGAGATTCTTGAATGGCTACGGTCGCAATGACCTGCAAAAGCCAGCCGAGGATTTCTGCCCTGAGGTGGTTCAGGCACTCGAACTGCTGGAATCGCGATTCGGCAACAGCCGGATGACGGGTTCAGGCAGTGCGGTTTTTGCAAGAGTTGATGCTGCAACGCTCGACGCTTTCAATAACCCTGAGGGCGGGAAAAACGGGATTGACTACCGTGAAAAAAATCAGCTGATTTCGGGTTTGCCCACTCACTGGTCTGGTAGAATTTGCCGCAGTCTGAATCGCCACCCCTTGCAGGGTTGGGCTGAGTAAAGACGCAAGTTATAGGGTGCTGCAGCTCTGCAGTGTCCTGTGTAGGGGAGTCGCCAAGTTGGTTAAGGCATCGGATTTTGATTCCGACATGCGAAGGTTCGAATCCTTCTTCCCCTGCCAAATTTCTTTCTCTTGAATACCCACCCGGACACGCTGGCTGGCCACGGGTCCTTGACCCAAAGGATGGCCCGTGCTGCTCAATACCGTCCTCTTCACCGGTAACGCCAATCCGGTTCTCTCCCAAGAAATCGCCACTCACCTGGGCCTCGAGCTCGGCAAGGCCGTGGTCGGTCGTTTCTCTGACGGCGAAGTCACCGTCGAAATCCAGCAGAACGTCCGCGCCCGCGATGTGTTCGTCATTCAACCCACCTGCGCGCCGACGAACGAGAACCTGATGGAACTGCTGATCATGGTCGATGCCCTGAAGCGCGCCAGCGCTCGCCGCATCACCGCCGTGATCCCCTACTTCGGTTACGCACGCCAGGATCGCCGCCCCCGTTCGACCCGCGTGCCGATCTCGGCCAAGGTGGTCGCCAATTTGCTGGAAACCGTCGGTGTCGAGCGCGTCCTGACCATGGACCTGCACGCTGACCAGATCCAGGGCTTCTTCGACATCCCGGTCGACAACATCTACGCCTCGCCGGTGCTGCTGTCGGACCTGAAGGCCCGCAACTACAGCAATCTGGTGGTGGTGAGCCCCGACGTCGGCGGAGTGGTGCGCGCACGCGCCCTGGCCAAGCAGCTGGGCTGCGATCTGGCCATCATCGACAAGCGCCGTCCGGCCGCCAATGTCTCGGAAGTGATGCACGTCATCGGTGAAATCGACGGCCG
>JAIXSD010000054.1 GCA_027484885.1 Rubrivivax sp. | reverse complement strand
GCTGCTCTGGCCTTGCATGTGCCTCGTGATGTGCAACTTTTCTGCCGGACTGAGGCACTCACCTTTCGTCAATGGCTGAATGCGAAAGGAAGCACATGCGATTCTTGAAAATGGGCGGCATCGCCGGCTGCGTCGTGGCTGCGCTGGTGGCCGGTTGTGGTGGCGGCAGTGGCGACGGGTTGGATGCAAACGGGCGGCCTTTGGGGGAGGGTGAAGACCCCGGCGGCCCGATGACGGCCAGCTTCAAGTCGATACAGGCCAAGGTGTTCACGCCGGTCTGCACCGGCTGCCATGCTGGCGGATCGGCTCCTGCAGGTTTGCGCCTGGATGCGAGCAACAGCTACATGCTGCTGGTTGACGTCGACAGCGCTGAAGTGCCCAGCCTCAAGCGGGTGAAGCCGGGCAATGCCACCAACAGCTACCTCATCCACAAGCTCGAAGGTCATGCTGCTGTCGGTGCGCGAATGCCCCTGGGCGGCCCCTACCTCGATGTCGCCACGATCACCCTGATTCGTCAGTGGATCGACAAAGGAGCGCCGCAATGAAGGCCTATCGATGGCTGCGCTGCCTCACCCTGTTTCTCCTCGCCATGCCAGCGCTGGTTTCGGCTGAGCCCTATCTGGCGGTTCGGTATGGCATGCAGTGTTCAGCCTGCCACGTCAATCCAAGCGGTGGTGGTTTGCGCAATGCGGTGGGCAATGCCTTTGCAAAAGGAAGTGTGGCGGCCAATGCGCTGCCGCCCGGCTGGTCGGATTGGTCGGGCAGCGTGCTGGATCAGCGCCTGAGGCTGGGCGGGGACTTGCGCTCCGCAACGACGCGCACCGAGGTGTCAGGCCAGCCCTCGCAAAGCACCCGCGGCACCGAGCAGGCTCGGCTTTATGCGGATGTGCAGTTGATCAAGGACAAGCTCGGCGTCTACCTGGATCAACAGCTCTCTCCCGGCAAGTCCGTTCGCCAGGAAGCCTATGTGAGGCTGTCCACCTCCGACATGGCTTGGTATGCCAAGGCGGGCCAGTTCTACCTCCCTTTTGGATGGCGCTTGCAGGACAGTCTGACCTTCGTCCGCCAGCTCAGCGGCGTCAGCATGACCGTTCCAGACAAGGGTCTGGAGGTGGGGATGGCGCAGGGCGCCTGGACCGCACAGATGGCCTACACCAATGGCCCGGGCAAGCGACGCAGCGACGCCGGTCACCAGCTGACCGGTCAGCTGAGCTGGCTGCAGTCCTGGGGGCGTGCCGGTCTGTCGATGGCCCAGGTTAGGGCGCCGGGCGGCAACCGCGATGCCTGGGGCCTGTTTGCGGGCACGACCACCGGGCCCGTGGCCTGGCTCTCGGAGATTGATCTGGTCGAGGACAGCGGCTTTCCCGAGGGCAAGCGGCGCCAGTTTGCCGGTCTGCTGGAAGCCAATTGGTTGATGGTTCAAGGTCACAACCTCAAGCTGGGCAGTGAGTTCCTGGATCCGGATCGTCGCATCGGCAATGACCACCGGGTGCGCTACAGCCTGGTTTATGAGTACACGCCGATTGCGTTTGCTCAGCTGCGCCTGGGCTACCGCAAGTTCGGCGGCATCCCTCAGAACGCCGTGGACAACCGTCGCCAAGCTTTCGCCGAGTTGCACGCCTTCTTTTAGCCAGCGAATCCTGCGCGCCGTGTTGTGTCGGCAGGCTCGCCAACAGAGCGGCCGTCCGATGATGCCGGCGCGGGGGTGGCGGTGTGTGTGCGGGGCTGATCCATACCGTATGCACGCAATTCAGCGCTTGACGTGCTCGCGCGCTTGACCCTGGCTGCCGGGCGTGAAAGACTGGGCCGAGCTGATGCATATTGAGCCGGTACTGGATCTGAGCTGAGGCCAGCAGTCGTGCCGACCCGCATCGATCACGTCGTACCGTCCGGGGAGGCTGAGATGAATGGCAGCAATATCAAAATCGGGACCCGTCTGGGTTTGGCGTTCGGGGCGGTGCTCTTGATCACGGCGGTGATTGCTGGGCTGGGGGTTTGGCGGATCGGCTCTTTGAAGCAGGCGGCCGATGTGTTGGCGACCGTTGAGATGGAGCGCAACAGCCTGGCCCAGCGCTGGAACGCCAACATCAACCTGAACTGGGTGCGAACCTCCGCCGCGCTGCAGGCCGCTGACCTTGCGCATGTGAAAGCGCTGCAGCAAGAGATGGACGCCACGTCCAAGGTCATTGGTGAGTTGCAAGGCCGCCTCGAGCCTTTGGTGGATGACGACAAAGGCAAGGAGATCCTGGCCGCCATCGGCAAGGCGCGCGAAGCCTATCGCGGCCCGCGGTCCACGCTGCTCAAGCGCAAGCTTGCCGGCGAGGATGTCGCTGCTGAGGTCAAGACCGATTTGCTGCCCTTGGCCACGCGCTACCTGGCCGAGCTGGACCAACTGGACCAGCACATGGATGCCATGCTGGCGAAGCGGCAAGCCGAGACGCAGCAGGTGGCCCGAACCGGGCAATGGGCCCTCGCCATGGGCGCAAGCCTGTCGCTCTTGATGGGGCTGGCCTTTGCCTGGATTTCAACGCGAGCGATCACGCGCCCCATTGGACAGGCGGTCGGTTCGGCGCAGGCGATCAGCGAAGGCAATCTGTCGGATGACATCAAGGTTGACGGTACGGATGAGTCGGCGCAAATGCTTCAGGCACTGATGGCCATGCGCAAGAATCTGGCTCGCATCGTCGGTGAGGTGCGAGACAACGCAGACGGCGTCTCGCACGCCAGCGCAGAGATCGCCCAGGCCAACTTTGATTTGAGTGCCCGCACCGAGGTGCAGGCGAGTGCAATTCAGCAAACCGCGGCCTCGATGGAGGAACTGAGTTCCACGGTCCGGCAGAACGCGGACAACGCGGTGCTGGCCAATCAGCTCTCCAAGAATGCCTCCGAAGTGGCCATCCGTGCGGGCGGCGTGGTCAATCGGGTGGTAGAGACGATGAAGGGCATCAATGACAGCTCTCGCAGGATTTCAGACATCATCGGCGTCATCGATGGCATTGCCTTTCAGACCAACATCCTGGCGCTGAATGCCGCTGTGGAGGCCGCACGTGCGGGAGAGCAGGGGCGTGGCTTTGCGGTGGTGGCGTCTGAAGTGCGAAGTCTCGCGGGGCGTTCTGCCGAAGCTGCCCGGGAGATCAAGAGCCTGATCAACGTCAGCGTTGAACGTGTGGAACAAGGCAGCAGCTTGGTGGATCAGGCCGGCGTCACCATGGCAGAAGTGGTGGCAGCCATTCAGCGCGTGACGGACATCATGGGCGAGATCAGTTCTGCGAGCGGAGAGCAAAGTTCCGGGGTGGCGCAGATTGGCGACGCGGTCCAGCAGATGGATCACAGCACGCAACAGAACTCTGCCCTGGTGGAGGAGATGGCCGCGGCTGCGAGCAGCCTGCGCACGCAGGCGGCCGCTTTGGTTCAGGTCATGGCCATCTTCAAGCTTTCGCGTTGAGCCAGGAGTCCTGCGTCGCCAGCCTCATGCTTGATTGCGGATCTGATGGGCTCTCGCCACCAGAGCGCTCACCAGGCGGCTGAGTCTGCTCGGTCAGAGGGCGACAAAAAAGGGCCGCAAGGGCCCTTTGCTTCTTCACAAATAAGGGAGCTGGTTCCGCTTACTCGATCACCACCTTGGCGTCCTTGACCAGCTTGGCGAACTTTTCGGTCTCGCCCTTGATCTGCTGGGCCATTTGATCCTGGCTGTTGCCGATGGGTTCGGCGCCGATCTCTTCCATGCGTTTGCGAAACTCAGGCGAATGGATGATCTTGACCATCTCGGTGTTGAGTCTTGCCGTGATGTCCTTGGGCGTTGCCGCCGGGGCCAGCACGCCGAACCAGGTGCCGATATTGAAGCCCTTCAAGCCAGCTTCGTCCAAGGTCGGTACTTCGGGCAGGGCTGATGAGCGCTTGGCGGTGGTGACTGCCAGCGCACGCAGCTTGCCGGCCTTGATGTGCTGCAGAACGGGTGTGATCGTGTCGAAGGACATCGTGATCTGGCCGCCCAGCAGGTCCGTGGCCAGCGGGCCGCTGCCCTTGTAGGGGATGTGGGCGATGTCGGTGGCCGTCATGTTCTCGAACTGGGTGCCAATCAGGTGCTGGGCGGTTCCGTTGCCATTCGAGCCATAGTTCATCTTGCCCGGGTTGGCTTTCAGCAAGGTCACCAGTTCGGCAAGGTTCTTGGCTGGCGTGGCTGCGTTGATCACCAGTACATTGGGCACCAGGGCGATGCTGGTGATGGGGCTCAGGTCTTTCTGAAAATCGTAGGGCAGCTTCTTGTAGACACTGCTGGCAATCGTGTGGTGCACGGCGCCGACCAGCAAGGTGTAGCCGTCGGGCTTGGACTTGACCACGTAGTCGGCACCGAGCGTGGCGCCAGCGCCCGGCTTGCTCTCCACAATCACCGCCTGGCCCAGGCTCAGGGCCAGCTTCTCGGCCAGTGCGCGTGCGAGCACATCGGTGGTGCCGCCGGCCGGGAAGGGCACGACCAAGGTCACCGGCTTGCTGGGCCAAGCCTGGGCGAACGCGCCGTGGCTCAAGACGGACGCGCCCAGAGCAAGGGCCTGCAGCAAGGTGCGTCGATGGATGTTGCGGAAAGTTTGATTGGGGTTCATGCCTGTCTCCTGGTGTGTGCTTGTTATGGGTGCTTCCGGCAGACCGCAGGCCAGGCGCGGGCTGCAAGCGGGTTTCGCTGTCGCTGCGCGCCAGGTCGCCCGAGGGTCGGCATGGCGGCAGCCGTGGTGCGGGTGGGCGTGCTCCGGGGCTTCACGATGTTCAGTTCGCGTCTGCCGTGATCAGGATGGCGCGAAAGTCGTTGACATTGGTCAGGGTGGGGCCGGTGATCACGCCATCCCCCAGGGCCTCGAAGAAGGCGTGGGCGTTGTTGTCATCGAGGTGCTGGCGCGCTTGCAAACCCAACGTGCGCGCCCTCGCGAGCGTGTCGGGGCTGATCAGCGCGCCTGCAATCTCCTCCTGGCCATCCACTCCGTCGGTATCGCCCGCCAAGGCATGGATGCCCGCTTCGCCGCGCAAGGCCAAGGCCAAGGCCAGCAGGAACTCGACATTGCGTCCGCCGCGGCCCTGGCCACGCACCGTGACCGTGGTTTCACCGCCGGAGAGCAGCACGCAGGGGGCCCGGAAGGGCTGCTCGCGCCGCCTCACCTGCAAGGCCAGGCCGGCCAGGGTGCGGGCCACCTCGCGCGACTCGCCCTCGAGGGCGTCGCCCAGAATATGGGCCGCGAATCCAGCCTTGCGCGCCACTTGAGCCGCAGCCTCCAGCGCCATTTGAGGCGTGGCCACCCAGCGCGTTTCAAGGCGAGGAAGGCTCGGGTCACCCGGCTTCACGCTTTCGCCAGCGCCTTGCCGCAGCAAGGCCTGTGCAGCGGCCGGAATCGAGATGGCGTAGCGTTGCAGGATGGCCAAGGCATCGGCGCAGGTGCTGGGATCGGCGACGGTCGGGCCGGAGGCGATGTCGGCGGGATCGTCGCCCGGCACATCGGACAGCAACAAATTGAGCACCCGCGCCGGCGCGCAGGCGGCGGCGAGTCGGCCGCCCTTGATGCCCGACAGATGGCGACGCACGCAGTTCATTTCGCTGATGCTGGCCCCGCTGGCCAGCAGGGCTGTGTTGATGGCCTGCTTGTCCGCCAGGCTCAGCCCGGGCAAGGGCAGCGGCAGCAGCGATGAACCGCCCCCGGACATCAGGCACAGCACCAGGTCATCCGCGCTCAGGCCCTGAACCTGAGCGAGCAGCCGGCGCGCAGCGGCTTCGCCTGCAGCATCGGGCACGGGGTGACCGGCCTCGAGCACCTCGATGTGCCGGCAGGGCACGGCGTGGCCGTAACGCGTCACGACCAGGCCAGCGAGTGGGCCCTTCCAATGGTCCTCCACAGCCCGTGCCATGGCCGCTGAGGCCTTGCCGGCCCCGACCACGATCAGCCGGCCCTTGGGTGGCGCCGGCAGCTGCGGCGGCACACACAGCGCAGGCTGCGCGGCGGCAATCGCGGCATCGAACATCGCGCGCAGCAGGTGGCGCGGGTTTGAGGTGGGCATCTTGGGGGCTCAGGAGTGGTGCATCAGGGGTGGCGCATCAGGAGAGGTGCGAAGGGCCAGCGAGGGCGGAGCAGGTCGCTTGAAACCGGGTTCGCACTCAGCTCGGGCTGTGCCCGGCGCTGGCCATCAGCAGCTCACAAACCGCGGCGGTGACTTCGGCGGTCTTGGCCTTGCCACCCAGGTCGCCGGTGTGCAAGGTCGGCGTGGCCGTGACCTTCTCGATCGCCGACATGAGGCGTTGCGCCGCCTCGCGCTCGCCCAGGTGTTCCAGCAGCATCACGACCGACCAGAAGGTGCCGATGGGGTTGGCCAGGCCCTTGCCCATGATGTCGAAGGCCGAGCCGTGGATGGGCTCAAACATCGAGGGGTAGCGGCGCTCCGGGTCGATATTGCCGGTGGGTGCGATGCCCAGGCTGCCGGCCAGGGCCGCGGCCAGGTCGCTGAGGATGTCGGCATGCAGGTTGGTGGCAACGATGGTGTCCAGTGTGTCGGGCTTGTTGACCATGCGGGCGGTGGCCGCATCGACCAGCTCCTTGCCCCAGCTCACATCGGGGAATTCTCGGCTGATCTGCAGCGCGATCTCGTCCCACATCACCATGGCATGGCGCTGTGCATTGCTCTTGGTGATGACGGTCAGCAGCTTGCGGGGGCGCGACTGGGCCAGCCTGAACGCAAATCGGAGGATGCGTTCGACACCGGCACGTGTCATCAGGGACACATCGGTGGCGGCTTCGATCGGATGCCCTTGGTGCACGCGCCCGCCGACACCGGAGTACTCGCCCTCGGAGTTCTCGCGCACGATGACCCAGTCCAGATCCTTGGGGCCGCAGCGCTTGAGCGGCCCGTCGATGCCGGGCAGGATGCGGGTCGGGCGCACATTGGCGTACTGGTCAAAGCCCTGGCAAATCTTGAGGCGCAGGCCCCACAAGGTGATGTGGTCCGGGATGTCTGGATCGCCGGCCGAACCGAACAGGATGGCGTCTTTGTGGCGCAGCAGATCCAGGCCGTTGGCGGGCATCATCTCGCCGTGCGCGCGATACCAGTCGCCGCCCCAGCCGAAGTTCTCAAACTCGCAGCGAAAGCCGCTGCTGGACGCGGTTAGGGCCTCCAGCACTTGCTGGCCGGCGGGCACCACTTCCTTGCCGATTCCGTCTCCGGGAATGGTTGCAATGCGGTAGGTCTTCATGGCGGTCTCCGTCGGAGTTGTTGTGGGTCAGTGACTGGACTGTAGAAAGTGGACGCCGCTTGAGCTCGCCGCTAAAGTGAATCCATTGTTTACTTCAGGCTAACAATCCATGGGCGCGAGCACGGGCATTCATCCGGCCGATCTGGGCTTTTTTTCGACGCTGGCCAGCGCGGGCAGCCTCAGCGCCGCCGCGCGGGAGCTGGGCGTGACGACGCCGGCCGTCAGCAAGCATCTGGCCTTGATGGAGTCGCGGGTGGGCGTCTCCCTGGTCAATCGCAGCACCCGACGCATGAGCCTGACGCCGGAGGGCGAGCTGTACCTGGAGCACGCCCGGCGCATCCTCGGTGAGATTCAGGACATGGAGGAGTTGCTGGGTGTGGCCAGAGCCAAACCCAAGGGGCTGTTGCGGGTGAACGCGACCCTGGGCTTTGGCCGCAGTCATGTGGCGCCACTGATTTCCAGCTTTGCGCGGCAACACCCGGACGTCGAGGTGCAGTTGCAGCTGTCGGTGAATCCCCCGGCTCAGTCCGAAGATGCCTTCGATGTCTGCATCCGCTTTGGTGCGCCGCCCGACGCCCGGGTGATTGCGCGCCGCATCGCGCCGAACCGGCGCCTGCTGTGTGCATCACCGGCTTACCTGGCCCAGCACGGTGTGCCCAAGGTGCCGCGTGACTTGAGCAAGCACCAGTGCATCGGCATTCGCCAAGGGGAAGAAGCCTACGGCGTCTGGCGCTTGTCGACCGGGCGCGGCAAGAACGTTCACACCGAGGCGATCAAGACACGCGGCAACCTCACGACCAACGACGGCGAAATAGCCGTCAACTGGGCGCTGGATGGGCACGGCATCCTGATGCGTGCTGAATGGGATATCGCGCGCTACCTGCAGAGCGGGCGCCTGGTTCAGGTGCTGCCGCAGTGCTACACACCGGACGCTGACATTCACGCGGTCTACCCGCAGCGCCACCAACTCGCGGCACGCGTGCGCGCATTCGTGGACTGCATGGAGCAGGCCTTTCGCCAGCAGTCGGTG
>JAIXSD010000543.1 GCA_027484885.1 Rubrivivax sp. | reverse complement strand
TCCGGGCGCCGAGGTGTAGGGCGCGCCCGCGATGCTGTACTCACCACCCACGATGCTGATCGGGGTGGCGGTGTTGACACCCCAGACACCGATGCTGTTCGAGATGATTTGCGTGTTCAACGCCGCGCTGGCCACCGGCGTGAAGGCGAAGGCGTCAGGGGTGACGTCTTCGGCCATGGTGGTCACGTTGAAGGGGACGCTGAGCGTGCCCACCGTTACCACGGCCGTCTTGGTGCTGCCGAAGCTGGTGCTGGAGAGCAGGCGCACACGCACACCCTGACCGTTGGTCACAGTGCCGGCTGCGCTGGTGAAGGCGCCACCGCTGATGCTGTACTCACCGCCCACCACCGAGATCGGCGTCGGGCCGGTGACGGTGATGGTGGCCGTGCCCGAAGACACCAGGGTGTTCAGGGCTGCATTCGCCTCCGGATTGAAGACGAAAGGCTTGACATCTCCGCTGGCGGCCACGGTCGTGGTGTTGAAGCTGGCCGAGAAGCCGCCGACCACCACGGTGACACCGCGGGTGGTCGAGTTGGCATTGGCGCTCATGACCCGAACGCGCAGCACCTGACCGGCCAGCACCGTGCCGGGGGCGCTGGTGAAAGCGCCGCCGTCGAGGCTGTACTCGCCGCCAGTGACCTGGATCGGGGCTGCAGCATCGATACCCGCGATGGTCGCCGGCGCCGACACCACCCAGCTGTTCAGGGCCACATTGGTGGCGCTGGCGAAGCTGAAGGCATCGGGTGTGACGTCCTTGTCCGTCACCACCACATTGATCGACTTCTGCGCGCTTTCGCCGCGGTCGTCGGTCACGGTCAGCACCACGGTGTAGGTGCCGGCTGCGGCGTAGCGGTGGCTGGCCGTGGCGCCTTCGGCGCCGGTGCCATCACCGAAGTTCCAGACGTAGGACACGATGGAGCCGTCGATATCGCGGCTGCTCGAGGCGTCGAATGCGAACGTGGTGTTCAGCGAACCCGTGGCCGGTGCCACGCTGAATGCAGCCTGGGGCGGCTGATTGACCGTGCTGTCGGAATCCGCCAGGCTCAGATGCCAGATGCTGCCCTGGATGGACTGGCCCGGCTCGCGGCCGCCGTAGAGCACGGAAACCTTGGCGATCGGGTCATAAGTCAGCATCGCGATGTAGCGCGACGGCGGCGACACGGCCGGGGTCACTTCAGTCCAGGTGTTCTTGGCGTAGTCGTAGATCCAGGTGTCCGCCAGGAGCTCGGCATTCGTCGGCACGGTGGCGTAGAAGTCGCGCACCGAGGTACCACCGTGCATCACCACCACACCGTGCTCCTTGTCGAAGGACATCTGGTGGCCCATGCGAGCCGGCGGGCTCACGGGGGTGATCATCTGCGTCCAGGTGTTGGTCGAGAGCTTGTAAGCCCAGGTATCACCCAGCGGACCCTTGCCACCCGGGCAGCGGGTGTCGGAGCCGTCGCAACGGCCGCCGTACAGAATGAACACATCGTTGACCGAGTCGTAGACCATGCCCGAACTGATTTCATTGCGCTTGTACGGGCCGACTTCGGCATTGGGCTTCTTCAGCGCCCAGGTCTTGGTGCGGGCGTCCAGCACCCAGGTTTCGTTCAGCGACACGCCGTTGATGGAGCCGCCGAACAGGACGATGGCCTTGTCAGCCGTCGAGTAGGCCGCCGCCGGGGTGTTCGAGCCATAGCCCACATGGGGCGTCGGGCCGGTGTAGCCGTAATGGGCCAGTTGTAGCGCCGCCCACTGGCGGGTGACGGGCGAGTAGTACCAGGAGCCGCCATCGGTCCAGACCTTGATCTGGTAGGTCGTGCCCGGAGCCAGACCGTAGACCGGGCTGGCCAAGGTCAGGGTCTTGGTGATCGAGTCGTAAGACTGGACATAGGCTTTGCCGTAGCCAGTGGCCACGGTCCAGTCCTTGAAGTGGTCCGAGGTCACATCGCTGGGCAGCGAGGAGTCCACCACGGTTGTCGTGTTGGTACCGGCCTGGGCGGTGCGCATCGTGGCACGCGTGCCGGTGCACTTGTAGCCACCACCCGAAATCGACCAGTACAGGTGGTTGTAGTCGTCATAAATCGTGACCTGGGTGTCACGACCATCCGGACCGGAGAAACCGAAGGTACCCGGGCAATGGTCCGTGGGATTCTCGATGGCCGTCCACTGGTCGGCCACGGTGTCGTACTGCCAGATGTCGGCCACAAAACCCGAAGCACTGCCTCCGAACAGCATGAGCTTGCCATTCAGGGAATCAAAGTCCATGGTCGTCCAGGCGCGGGGTCCGGGGCTGGTCGCGGAGCGGAAGGGCTCCAGCTGCGCTTTTTTGGTCCAGGTGGCAACCAAAGTGCCGGCCCAGCTGCCGCTGGCAGCCAGTCCAAGCGCCAGCAACGTGATCGTGGACCTTGATCGTGTGTACATGTGGAGTCCCTTGAGATGTAGCAAAGCCCGGAAAACCGGGCAACTTGAGAAGCGTACGTCATCCACCTTTTCTTGAACGCCCCCTTAATCAGGGGGAACCCGTGATGAAAGCCGCTCCCTCGCTGGGCGACCCCTCGCTTGAGTGGGACCCCTGTCGACTCAATCCCACAATGTGGAAACACCAAAGGCATGAAGCCCGGTGGCTTCGGGCCCTACCGTCACCAATGCGTCAACTGGCGCCGAATGGGCAACCCGGTTGGCAGGCCGCGAGTGATTCAGCTGAACCCCAACCGTGCGTCCTGTAGGGCAGGGGCACCCGACCGCGAGCTGGCTCGCCGTCAGCGCGCCAGCCGCATCAGCTTGCCGCTGTCGGTCAGCAGCATCAGGGCGCCGTCGGCGGCCTGGCGCACATCGCGGATGCGCTCGCCCTGG
>JAIXSD010000191.1 GCA_027484885.1 Rubrivivax sp. | reverse complement strand
CGCTGCCGGTGCGGGCCTACACGGACTCTCTGAGTACGAGCTTCTTGGATCTCGCCGGGTCGCTGCTGCCGATGCGGCTCTACGCGAGCCAAGCCCTCGCGCCGGTCGCGACGGTGATGGTGGGCACGGCTCTGGTCCTGGGCCTGCTGTTTGGCACGCTGTGGTGGTTGAGCTGGCGTCTGCTGGCCAGCCGCGTGCGCTTGGCCGAGGTGCTGGCGCGGCGCACGGCCAGGGCCCAGCACCGGCAGCGCGCGCTCGCCGACAGCCGCGAGGTGAACCGGGCGCTGGTGGGGGCGGCGCGCCAGGCTGGCGCCGTGGTGCGCCAGCGGCTTGGCGCCGAGTTGCACGACAACACCGGCCAGCTGCTGACGGCCGCCCAGTTGCAGGCCCGACATTTGGCATTGGTGGTCGACCCGGCGCAGCAATCCGCTTGCGAGACCTTGGCCGACACCTTGCGCGACGCCGCACGGGCGGTGCGCGAACTGTCCCATGACTGGCACCTGCCACCCACCCACCAGGCGGACACACCAGACCTGCTCGCCGAGCTGAGCCGGCTGGCCGAGCGCAGCCGGCCCCTGCCCGTCGAGTTGGTGCTGCCGCATGAATTGCCCAGCTGGGATGCTGAGGCTTGCCACTCATTGCTCCGCATCGCTCAGGAGGCGGTCAGCAATGCGCTGCGCCATGCCCATGCCAGCGCCATACGACTGTTGCTGAGTCCCGCGCCCGACGAACTGCTGCGCATCGAAGATGACGGTGTGGGCTTTGATTCCGCCCACGTCGAAGGGGGCCTGGGCCTCACTTCGATGCGCGCGCGTGCGGCGACACTGGGGGCCCGTCTCGCTGTGGACTGCTCCAGTGGCTGGACGCGCATCAGCGTCAAGACCGCCTGACCCCCGCGCCGACCTCAGCTGCTTGCCGGACACGACCTCACGCCGCTTCCATGCCTGCCCTCTACCCCTCTGATGACGCCTTCGAGGCGAGTTCCTTTCTGCTGGTCGACGATCACCCGGTGGTGCGTGCCGGTGTGGCGCAGCTGCTGCGTCAAGCCTGGCCGCAGCGCGCCTGCGATGAGGCTGACAGCGTGGCGGCTGCGCTGGCAGCGCTGGACGCAAAGCGCTATGCGCTGGTGGTGCTGGACCTGAAGCTGCGCCATGAAACGGGCCTGGATATGCTGCTGGCGATGCGTGAGCGGGCGGATGTGCCGCCTGTCCTGGTGATGTCGATGCACGACAGCCCATCCCTCCTCAACGCCGCGCTCAAGGCGGGCGCGCGGGGCTATGTGTCCAAGCTCTCAGCCGCTGACGAGCTTGCCAAAGCCGTGCGCAGCGTGCTCGAAGGCGGGCGCTACTGGTCGAGCGCGGTGTTGGACGCGATGGTGGGCGCCGAGCTGAGCCAAGGCGGCCTGCCGGCGCTGGCACCGCGCGAGTGGCAGGTCTTCACGCTGCTGGCGGAAGGCTGCGACAAGCCGGAGATGGCCGCACGGCTGGGTCTGAGCGAGAGCACCGTCGAAACCTATCGCCAACGCCTGCGCAGCAAGCTGGGCCTGGCAGACAATCTGCAACTCGTCAAAGCGGCGGTGGAGCACTTCGTCGCCAGTGGCACGCGCTGAGCAATCCAGCGCCCGGACCAGCCCAGCGCGGCTGCATCGTTTCATCCAGACAGCGGCCCATCGCGCCCCTGTCGCTCCCATACCCCTTCCCCGATCTGCATTTGCCATGAATTTGGATACCCGCCAGCTGTCGCCGCGTCCGACCGTGCCCAAGGGCGATTTGACCGTGCGACCCAGCACAGCGCGCTCACTCGGCCTGGCTGCCCTGAGCGCCCTGCTTGCCAGCGTATGGCCAGGTGCACACGCGCAGACGGTGCTGGAACCGCAAACGGTGCTCTCCAAGCGCGAAGCGCCGGGACTGCTGGCCCTCGTGATCCACCGTGAGACGCTGGAGCGAAGCGGCGCGCGCGATCTGGCTGCGGCGCTGGCGCAGTTGCCGTGCGTCGTGCTGGACCGCTCCGGCGAAACCGAGGGCGACTCGCCACGCTTGTCCTTGCGCGGCCTGACCGGGGGCTACACCTTGGTGCGGGTGAATGGCCTGCCCATGAAAACGCTGGGCCCAGGCATCGCTCTCGACGGACTTTCGCTGGATCGCGTCGAGCGGGTGGAGCTGCGCATGGCGCCGCGCGCGGCTGATGGTGGCGAGGCCGTGGCGGGCATCATCGACGTGGTCTTGCGCGAATCGGCGCCCCCCGGGGCCAGGCTGTCGGCCGCCCTGCTGCCGCGCGGCGCCCGGACGGGTGCCGAAGTGGGCTGGCGGCAAGGCTGGGTGGGGCCGGCTTGGCAGGCGCAGCTGGGTGCCATCGGACGTGATGCACCATCGGCATGGACGGACCGCCTCGCGCAACACATCGATTTCGCCGGGACCAGCGCCCCGCCACCGGCGCGGATGGAGGACACGCTTTCGCGCCGGGGTTCAGACCGCACGCTCGCGCTGGACGCCACGCTACAGGCCGCAAGCGACAACGATCACTGGCACCTCAAGCTGATGCGCTCCGCGGACGATGCGGCGCAGCGCACCGCCACCCGCCATGCGCTGCACCAAGCCCCGTTCCCGCCCGATGACGAGGGCAACGATTTGCAGTGGGCCGAACGTCACGTCAACGAACAGGCGAGCGCGCGCTGGCGCCGCCATGGCACGACGACCCTGTCGATCGACGCCTGGCTGCGGCGCGACCGCAATGACAGCGCCGGGCAGCAGCTCGCCGTCGGCGCCGAGCCAGACAGCGCTGATCGCTGGGCCGACCAGCAGAAAGAACGCGAATGGCGCATGGCCGCCACTTTGGAGCGCGAGTTGACGCCCAACTGGGCGCTGTCGGCGGGCACGCAGCTCGGCACTTCCGTGGCCTGCACGTCCAGCGAGGGCGACGAAAGCCCCCAGCCCTGCCAGCGCCGGCGCCAGCCAGCCCTCTGGGGCGAGCTGCAATGGAAGCCGCAGTCCCAGCATCAGCGCCAACACCAGCTCGTGCTGGG
>JAIXSD010000396.1 GCA_027484885.1 Rubrivivax sp. | reverse complement strand
GCGGCCGAGCGCAGCGGCCAAACGCCGGGCGAGATCGTCCAGCAATTGCTGGTCGGCACCCAGGACATCCGCGCCACGCTGCAGACCCTGCAGGAGCGACTGGACGGCAGCCAGAACGAACTGCGCCTGCTGCGCGAAGAGGTGCGGCGCGCCCGGGCCGATGCCTTGGTGGATTCGCTCACCGGCCTGGCCAACCGCCGCGCTTTCGAGCAAGAGCTCAGCCTCTGTGCCGCCAGCCGCCCCGGCCTGCCAGCCCGCCGCGCCGACAGCCGCGCCGAAGACGCGCAAGCACCCTGCCTGGTGCTGGGTGACATTGACTTCTTCAAGCGCGTCAACGACAGCTTCGGCCATTTGTTCGGCGACCATGTGCTGCGCGCCGTGGCCCAGACCCTGAAACAGGTGGCGCGCGGTGACAGCCTGCCGGCCCGGGTGGGCGGCGAAGAGTTCGCCCTGCTGCTGCCCCACGCCAGCCTGGCGCAGGCCGAGGGGCTGGCCGAGCAGATGCGTGCCAGCGTGGCGGCCAGCCGCATCCGCCCGGCGCAAGCCCAGCCCAGCCTGGAGCGCATCACCATGTCCATGGGCGTGACGCAGATGACGCCGGGCGAGAGTGCGAACGACTTCTTTGAGCGGGCTGACCGTGCGCTCTACGCCTCGAAACGCTGCGGCCGCAACTGCGTCACCGTGCTCAGCGCCCAAGCGGCTTGACCGTGCGAAACAGGGGCCCGCTTCCTGCCACAGCCACCCGGCGACGCGGCCGCGCGACGGCAGGCAGTCACCGCGACTTGACCCGGCCGCGTCTGCCCATACACTGAGGGCACTTCGGCCCTTCCATTTGCGATGACGCCCCGTTTGAACGCCCTGCCGCTGACGGAACCCCGCCCGGCCCCTGCCACGGAGCCGAGCACGTGATGTTCGAGCGCGCCTCGCTGCGCTATGCCGTGATCGTGGCCCTGTTGATTGGGCTGCTGGTGCCGACCGCCCTGGTGCTGCTCTACGACGCGCAGAAGACCCGCCGCACCGCGCTGGAAGACCTCAAACGCGACCTGGTGCGCACGACCGAGGTGATGTCGCTGTCGCTGGCCGAGCCGGTCTGGCAGGTGTCACCCGACCTGGCCGAGCCCATGATCAAGGCGCAGTTCGATGACCCGCGCTTTGTCTCGGTGGTGGTGCGCGAGCCTTCGAATGTGGCGCCCTTTCAGGAGCTGCGCCGCAAGCTGGCAGCCGATGAGCCTGACCTGACCCTGAGTGAAAGCCGCGCCGTGCTGCGTGACGGCCGCAAGATAGCCGAGCTGACGGTGGAAATGAGCGCAGCGCCCCTGCTGGAGACCAAGCAGGCCGAGATGATGCGCACCCTGTGGCGCAGCTTCCTGACCCTGACCCTTTCCTCAGCCCTGATTCTGTGGGTGATGCAGCGCCGCGTGCTGCAACCCATGACGCAGATGACACAGGCCGCCGAGGCCCTGGCCGCCGGCCAGCTGCAGCAGCCGCTGAAACTCGGCGGCAGCGACGAAATTGCCCGGGTGGGCCAGGCCATGGAGCACATGCGCCAGTCCTTGCTGCAGGCCTTCGATGCCTTGCGTGAGCATGCCAACACGCTGGAGGAGCAGGTCGAACAGCGCACCGCCGAGCTGACCACCAGCAATGCCGACCTGACCCAGGCCCTGGCCAATCTCAAGACCGCCCAGCATGAGCTGGTCGAATCGGAGAAGCTGGCCTCGCTGGGCCGCCTGGTGGCCGGCGTGGCGCACGAGCTCAACACGCCGCTGGGCAACTCGCTGACCGTGGTGTCCTCGCTCGAAGACCGCTACAAGCAGTTGGACGATATGCTGGCCAACAACACACCCATGCGGCGCAGCCTGCTGGAGGACCTGGTGCGCGATACCCGGCGCGGCCAGGACATCCTGCAGCGCAATGTGCAAAAAGCGGCCGATCTGGTGCGCGACTTCAAGCGCGTGGCCATCGACCAGACCACCGACTCGCGGCGCGATTTCGAACTCGACCGCGTGATCGAAGATGTGCTGGTGATGGTGGAGCCCAGCTTCAAGCACACCCCCTTCCTGATCAAAACCGAGCTGGCACGCGGCATCGAGATGAGCAGTTATCCGGGCTCACTGGGCCAGGTGCTGACCAATCTGCTGATCAATGCCCTGGTGCACGGCTTTGAGGGCCGAGACCAAGGTCAGGTGATGGTGCGCTGCGCGCTGAGCCCTGCCGGCGATGAGGTGGAACTCAGCGTGGAAGACGACGGCCGCGGCATGGACGAATCGGTGCGCCGCCGCATCTTCGACCCCTTCTTCACCACCAAGCTGGGCACGGGCGGCTCCGGCCTGGGCATGCACATCGTGCACAACATCGTCACCCATGTGCTGGGCGGACAGATCGAGGTGATCAGCAGCGTTGGCCAGGGCACACGCATGCAGATGCGCCTGCCCCTGAACGCGCCGCAGCGCAGCGGCGGCAGCGAAGAAGCGCTCCATTGAGAGAGGCGCGCTGAGCGCCTTAGCCGTGGTCTCAGCCTGAGCCGCAAACCGGCCTGCCCCGGGAGCAAGCCGGCGCGGCCACATGTTTCAGTTCGAAGCGGCAGAAGCCGGCGCTGAGGCCGCCTCCACCACGGCAGAGGCTGGGGCCGAACTGGCCGCAGGTGCTTCGGCAGCATGGGGGGCCGTGACATCATGCTTTTCGCCGCTCATGTCGATGTCGCCACCCTTGCTCATGATGAAGATGGCCAGCGCTGCAAATGCAATGAAGCCGACGAGCAGTTTCCACATGGTGTGTTCCCTCAGAATTAAAAAGAAGATGCGTGGATTCTTGCCAGCCAAGCTGACAGCAGCCTGAGCAAAGGCGATCCAGCTTGCGGCCTTTTGCGAAGGGCTGCGTGCCCAGCCCGGACTGAGCCGAGCGTGCACGGCGGAGCGGCCCGGCTCCAGCCGCGGTCGCGCAGCTGGAACTGCACGCGGATCATCAGCCTGACACCGTGGCACACAACGCGCCGGGCCGGCAGGAACAAAAAAAGGGGAGGCACATGGCCTCCCCTCTTGGTGTCGTCGGGCGGCTGGGCCGCCCAGCGATCAGTCCTTGGCGTAGATGTCCACGTCCTTGGTTTCACGCACGAACAGCAGGCCGATGACCAGGGTCATGGCGGCCACGCCGATCGGGTACCACAGGCCGTGGTAGATGTTGCCGTTCTGGGCCACCATCGCGAAGGTGATGGACGGCAGCAGACCACCGAACCAGCCGTTACCAATGTGATACGGCAGGCTCATCGAGGTGTAGCGGATGCGGGTCGGGAACATTTCCACCAGCATGGCGGCAATCGGACCGTAGACCATGGTCACATACAGCACCAGGATGAAGAGGATGCCCACCACCAGCGGCTGGTTGACCTTGGCCGGGTCGGCCTTGGCGGGATAACCGGCAGCCTTCAGGCCTTCAGCCAATTCCTTCTTGAAGGCGGCAATGCCCTTGACCGTGGCTTCGTCAAACTTGTGTTCGTTCAGCTTGGTCGCATTCAGGCCGTTGATGACCTTGTCGCCGATCTTGATGACAGCCACCGAGCCGGCAGGGCCAGGCAGGGTTTCATAGCTGGCCGAGGATTGAGCCAGGGCGCGCTTGGCGATGTCGCAGGAGCTGGTGAAGTCCACCTCACGCGCAATCGGGCTGCCCTGGAAGGAGCAGGTGCTCATGTCCACGGTCAGGGTGATCTGGGCGCTGGCCTGAGCCTTGGCCAGATCCGGGTTGGCCGCATTGGTCAGGGCCTTGAACAGCGGGAAGTAGGTGACGATGGCCAGCAGCAGGCCCGCCATGATGATGGGCTTGCGACCGATCTTGTCCGACAGGGTGCCGAAGATCACGAAGAAGGGCGTGCCCAGCAGCAGCGAGACGGCCACCATGATGTTGGCGGTGGCGTTGTCCACCTTCAACACGCTGGTCAGGAAGAACAGCGCATAGAACTGGCCGGAGTACCAGACCACACCTTGGCCGGCGACCAGGCCGAACAGCGCCAGCACGACGATCTTCAGGTTCTTCCACTGACCGAAGGACTCGGACAGCGGGGCCTTGGAGGTCTTGCCTTCCGACTTCATCTTCTGGAAGGCCGGCGATTCATTCATCGACAAGCGAATCCAGACGCTGATGGCCAGCAGCAGGATGGAGACGATGAATGGCACGCGCCAGCCCCACTCGGCGAACGCAGCCTCACCGACCACGGTGCGGGTGCCCAGAATCACCATCAGCGACAGGAACAGGCCCAGGGTCGCGGTGGTTTGAATCCAGGAGGTGTAGGCGCCACGCTTGCCGTGCGGTGCGTGTTCGGCCACGTAGGTGGCGGCGCCACCGTACTCACCGCCGAGGGCCAGGCCTTGCAGCATGCGCAGGCCGATCAGGATCACCGGTGCTGCGGCACCGATGGTGGCCGAGCCCGGCAAGATGCCGACGATGAAGGTCGACAGCCCCATGATCAGGATGGTCACCAGGAAGGTGTACTTGCGGCCGATCATGTCGCCCAGACGACCGAACACCAGCGCGCCGAAGGGGCGCACGATGAATCCGGCCGCAAAGGCCAGCAGCGAGGCGATGAAAGCCGCCTGCGGGTCCAGTTGCGAGAAGAACTGCTTGGCGATGATGGCCGCCAGCGAACCGTAGAGGTAGAAGTCGTACCACTCGAACACGGTACCGAGCGAGGAGGCGAAGATGACCTTCTTTTCCTCGGCCGTCATCGGCGTGTTGGTGGAGACTGCGTTTGCAGTTGCCATGGTGGGTGTCTCCGTTGATTGCAGCCGGCCACAAGGGGATGGACCTGGGGTCCTGATTGGCTCTCACCGACAAAGGCTGAGGGCCCATCCTCTTGCAAACCGGCGTTTGCTTGAGAGCCACCGACCGGTAGCTCTTGACCTGCATCATGGGAGGCGGCTCTGACCCAACTCTGACGCCGAACTGAACGCTGGCTGACAAAATCCGCTGCAACCCTGCCCGAAAATTTCGCGATGCGAAATTTAGAAGATTTTCAGGGTAAGTCCCGGGCTGGCTTCTTCAGGCTTGCCGTGCCGCTGAGCTAGCGCGTCAGCTCCAGGCCTCACGCAGCCGCGCCCTCCCGGACACGAGCTGCGGGTCTTCAAAAAATTCAGGGGCCAGCGCGGCGCACACCCGGGCGCGCCACCGCGGCGTCTTCCCAATCGCTCTGCTCAAACCAGGGGTCACCCTTGAGGTAAGCCGCCACCATCTCCAGCGAATCCAGGCCCCAGAACAGCTTGCCATCGACCTCGATGGTCGGCACGCCAAACACGCCCAAGGTCAGCGCGGCTTCGGTGGCCACACGCAGGGTTTCCTTGATCTCCTCGCTGGCCGGATCGCGCACCGGCGCCAGTGCCTGGGTCAGCTCGGCCAGGCGCGCGGCGTCGGCCGGATGGGCGCATTCGCTGCGCCAGACATGACGGAAGATGCGCTCCACCGTCGCCCGATTCGGCGTGCCGCCAGCAGGCGCACAAGCCCAGGCCAGGCGCAGCAGCGGCAACGGGTTGAAAGGATGCTGAGCCGGCACCTGCAGCTGCAAGCCCAGCTTGTGCGCCGCCCATTTGACCTGTCGGAAGGTCCACTGGCGCTTGGGCTCGATCTCGGCCGGGCCCTTTTGACCCAGGGCGTGGAGCAAAGCAGCAAACAGAATCGGCCGGTACTCGACGCTGTAGCTCAGGCCCTCCAGGGCTTGAGGCAGTTGCTCGAAAGCCAGGGCTGCATAGGGAGAAATAGGGTCGAAATAAAGGCGCAGCTGTTTCATGCGAAGTGCTCCTGTCCGGATGTGGCGGGCCGGCGAGGCCCCACCCGAAAGTTGGTGGACAAATGGGGAAGCGAGTGCCCTGTGAGTGGCTGCCAAGCCCTCAGGCGATGAAGATGCCATGCTCGGCCAGCTGCTCACGCCGCTCGGGCAAGCGGGCCAGGATCTCCAGCCGTGTCGCGTCATCGGCGCGCGACCAGACGGTGATCTCCGGGATGCTGCGCGCGCAGCCTTCGCACCAGCCCGTGGGCGCATGGATGCGGCAGATATTGGTGCAAGGCGATGTGACCGTGGAAGCAGGCACCGGCACCGCCACCGCCACCGGGGCGGGGGGACGCAGGCCGCTCATGCTTGCACCACCTCGATGAAGGCCGCGCCGGTCAGCTGCTGCAGCTGCTGCGGGCTCATGGCAAAGACCCCGTTCGGGTGTCCCGCGGCGGCCCAGATGACGTCGAAGCGCTGCAGGTCTGCATCCAGAAACAGCTGCGGCATGGGCAAGCCCTGCGCAGGCGCAAAACCCAG
>JAIXSD010000626.1 GCA_027484885.1 Rubrivivax sp. | reverse complement strand
TTGGCGCGCTGTCGCGGCTGAGATCGCTCATCTGCAAACCTTCATCTCTTGGGTGGGCAAAGCTTGCAGAGACAATACACGCATGAGCAAGGCATTCACCAAGGAAAGTGACGCGGATGACGACGAGGACCTGGCGCTGCCGGCCTTGCCGCAAGGGGCGCGCAACTACATGACGCCGCAGGGCTATGCCCGCATGCGGGCGGAGTTCATGACGCTGCTTGATGTCGAGCGGCCCAAGATCGTCGAGATCGTGTCCTGGGCGGCCAAGAACGGCGATCGCAGCGAAAACGGCGACTACCTCTACGGCAAGAAGCGTTTGCGCGAGATCGACCGACGCCTGCGCTTTCTCAACAAGCGGCTGGATCTGGCTGAAGTGGCTGACCCCAGCCTGCACCACGGCAACGAGCAGATCTTTTTCGGCGCCACCGTCACCTACGCCACCGCCAAAGGCGAGGAGCGCACCATCACCATCAAGGGCATCGATGAATCCGACAGCCTGGCCGGCGAGGTGTCTTGGGTGTCGCCGATTGCCCGCGTGCTCTTGAAGGCGCGTGTCGGCGACGAGCTGCAACTGATGACACCGGGCGGCGTCGAGCAGATCGAAGTGCTGGAGGTCAGCTATCCGAAGCCGGAGACCGTCAAGCCCGGTTAGGGTTTGACGCGCCAGACCCGCAGTACGGCGGGCGAGCGCTTGAGCGTGCGCAGCACATCGGCCAGGTGCAGGCGGTCGCGCACCGAGAGGATGAGGTTCATCTCAGCGGTTTCGCGCTGCTGCATCTCGTCGCTCATCATGATGTGGGTGATGTCGGCTTCGGCAGCGCTGACGGCCGAGGCCACTTGCGCCAGCACGCCCTTGCCGTTCTTCAGCAGCAGGGACACGGCGGCCTCGAAGGGGCGGGTCAGCTCTTCGGCCCAGTTGACGGCGATCCAGTGCTCGGCATCGCGCTGGAACAGCTTGCGCCCGACCTGGCATTCGGCCGTGTGCACCAGCAGGCCTTCGCCGCGGCCCAGATAACCCTTGATTTCATCGCCGGGGATGGGGCGGCAGCAGGCCGCCAGGCGCACCGAAGCGCCTTCGCTGCCGTCCAGCGTGACCTGACCCTGCGAAGGGCCATCGTCCGCCGTGAAGCGGCCGATGCTGAGCATGACGGCATCGGGCCGTTGGCCTTGCTCGGCCAGCATGCGGGCCAGCTTCTTGGCCACGATGGTGGCGATCTTGCGGCCCAGGCCGATCTCGACCAGCAACTCGTCGGCATGGCGGTTGCCGGCCCAGCGGGCCAGCTGTTGCCAGAGCTGCGCGGCGTCATCGTCCTCGTCGTTCAGGCTGGGCAGGCTCAGGCCTTCAGCGCGCAGGGCCTGGGCCAGCATCTTCTCGCCCAGATCGCGGCTTTCTTCCTGCTCCAGGTTCTTGAGGAAGTGGCGGATCTTGGAGCGCGCGCGGCCGGTGCGAACAAAGCTGAGCCAGGCCGGATTGGGGCGGGCGCCGGCGGCGGTGACGATTTCCACCACATCGCCGCTGCGCAGCTCGGCCCGCAGGGGCACGGGTTCGCCGTTGATCTGGGCGGCCACGCAATGGTCGCCCACATCGGAGTGGATGGCGTAGGCGAAGTCCACCGGCGTCGCGCCTTTGGGTAGGGCCATGATGCGGCTCTTGGGCGTGAAGACATAGACGGCATCGGGGAAGAGGTCGATCTTGACGTGTTCGAGGAACTCGTTGGCGTCGCGGGTCTCGTCCTGGATGTCGATCAGGGATTGCAGCCAGCGTGAGCCCAGCTGCTGTGCGCTCTCGGCGCTGGTGCCGCTGGGGTTGCCGCCCTTTTTGTAGAGCCAGTGCGCGGCCACGCCTTTTTCCGCCACCATGTGCATGGCCTCGGTGCGGATCTGGAACTCCACCGGCGTGCCCAGCGGGCTGACCAGGGTGGTGTGCAGGCTCTGGTAGCCATTCGGCTTGGGGATGGCGATGTAGTCCTTGAAACGGCCCGGCTGCGGCTTGTAGAGCTGGTGCAGCACGCCCAGGGACAAATAGCACTGCGGCAGCTCGTCCACCACGACACGGAAGCCGAAGATGTCGCTGACCTGGGCAAAGCTCAGGTGCTTCTCACGCATCTTTTTGTAGATGGAGTAAATGGCTTTTTCGCGGCCGTGGATTTGCACCGGGTGGGCACCATCGGCAAAGGCCTTGACGACATCGCGCTCGATCCGCGAGACCAGATCGCGGCGGTTGCCGCGGGCCTTGGTGATGGCCTTGGACAGGGCGGCATGTCGCCAGGGATGGATGTGCTGGAAGGACAGGTGCTGCAGCTCGCGGTAGATCTCGTTCAGGCCCAGGCGGTGGGCGATGGGCGCGTAGATGTCCAGGGTCTCGCGCGCGATGCGGCGGCGCTTGGGCGCGGCCATGGCCTCCATGGTGCGCATATTGTGCAGACGGTCGGCCAGCTTGATCAGGATGACGCGCACATCGCGCGCCATGGCCAGCAGCATCTTGCGGAAGGACTCGGCCTGGGACTCTTCCTTGGTCGAGAACTGCAGCTTGTCCAGCTTGGTCAGGCCGTCGACCAGCTCGGCCGTGGGGGCTTCGAAGCGCTCGATCAGCTCGGTCTTGGTGACGCCGCAGTCTTCCATGGCGTCGTGCATCAGGGCGGCCATGATGGCCTGGGCGTCCAGGCGCCACTCGGCGCAGATGCCGGCCACGGCAATCGGGTGGGTGATGTAGGGCTCGCCGCTGGCCCGGAACTGGCCCAGATGCGCCTCATCGGCGAATTTGTAGGCTTCGCGAATGCGTTTGATGTCGCCTTTGGGTAGGTAGCCCAGGTGCTGCACCAGGGCGTCAAACGACGCCGCCTCGGCAGCCGTTGGCTCGGGGGCGGGGCGCAGGCCCGACAAGCCGCTCAGGGCGGCAGGCAGGCGGGAGACAGCAAATGATCGAAAACCCATGGCCCGAATTTAACCGATGAATTTGCGTGCCATCTGCGCCAGCGCACAAGACCGTGCCATTCGGCATCCTTGAGCGCTCGCGCAGGTGTCAGAAACGACAAGGGGCGCCCGAAGGCGCCCACTTGAGCAATCAGATGCGGCGAAAGTCTGGAATCAGACCGGCACCTTGCGCAGCATTTCAATGCCGACTTCGCCTGCGGCGATTTCACGCAGGGCGGTGATGCCGGGCTTGTTCTTGCTGTCGACCTTGGGGGTGTGGCCTTGGCTCAGCATGCGGGCGCGGTAGGTTGCGGCGAGCACCAGCTGGAAGCGGTTGGGGATCTTGGTCAGGCAGTCTTCGACGGTGATGCGGGCCATGTGTGGATTCCAGTTCAGGTGTTCAGGAGGATCGGTTTCTGAGGCGTGGTGCCGGGCACCAGGGCTTCAGGGCAGATCGAGCGCTGTGAAAACGGCAGAGCGATTTCGGCGCTGAGCCGCGTATTTTAACCGCTGCGCGTGGACGATGGATTTCAGATCGAAAACGGCCGTGTCAAACACCGCGTTCACGACCACGAAATCGAAGTTCTGCGCCTGTGCCACCTCGATGCGGGCGTTGGCCATGCGCTTGGCAATGACCTCGGGCGCGGTGTCGCCGCGGCGGTTCAGGCGCTGCTGCAGTTCTTCCCAGCTGGGCGGCAAGATGAAGATCAGCACGGCGTAGGGAAAGAGCTGCTTGATCTGCAGCGCGCCTTGGAAATCGATCTCGAGCACCACATCGTCACCATGCGCCATGCGCGCCTCGATGGCGGCGCGCGAGGTGCCGTAGAGGTTGCCATGCACCTCGGCCCACTCGAAGAAATCGCCACGCGCGGCCATGGCGCGGAACTCTTCTTCGCTGGTGAACCAGTATTCGCGGCCATGCTGTTCCTGGCCGCGCGGGGCGCGCGAGGTGTGGGAAATGGAGACGTCGAGCTTGGCGTCGAGCTCCAGCAAGGCCTTGACCAGGCTGGATTTGCCGGCGCCGCTGGGGGCGGCGACGACGAAGAGGTTGCCGGGGTATTCCATGGATCGGATGCGGTCGTGTGATGTGGGGCAGAGCGGCTGTGAACGGGCAGGGCCGGTTTACTCGATGTTTTGCACCTGCTCGCGCAGCTGCTCGACGGCGACCTTCATCTCCACCGAGATATTGGTCAGCTCCAGGGCAGCGGCCTTGGAGCCCAAGGTGTTGGCCTCGCGGTGCAGCTCCTGGATCAGGAAGTCCAGGCGCTTGCCGATCTCGCCGCCTTTTTTGAGCAGGCGGGCGATTTCTTCCAGGTGGGCGCGCAGGCGGGCCAGTTCTTCGGCCACATCGATGCGGATGGCGTAGGCGGCCGCTTCGTTGAGTGCGCGCTCGCGCAGGTTTTCCTCGGGGATGGTCTGGGCTGCGCCGGTGCTGGCCAGTGCCTCTTGCCAGCGTTCGAGAAAGCGCTGCTGCTGGCGCTGCACGATGGCCGGCAGCATGGGCTCGGCGGCATCGGCCAGGGTGCGCAGGTGTTCGATGCGCTCCATCAGGATGGCGACCAGCTTTTCGCCCTCGCGTTCACGCGCTTCCAGCAGGCCGGTCACGCATTGGCGGGCGGCTTCGAGTGCGGCTTCGTCCAATTTCTCCGGGGCCGAGCCACCGCCCTTGCACCAGATCAGGGCTTCGTGCACGGTCAGGGGTTGGGCCTTGGGCAGCCAGTTTTGGACCGTGCCTTCCAGGCGGGCCAGCTTGTTGAGCTGGTCGGACTGCGGCTGCGGCCAGTTGCCCTCGCTCTCGCGCTGGGTGTTGATGCGCAGCTCGACCTTGCCGCGCTTGAGCTTGGCCGTCAGCAGCTCGCGCAGGGCGGGCTCCAGGCCTCGCAAATCCTCGGGCATGCGAAAGCCCAGGTCCAGAAATCGGCCGTTGACCGAACGCAGCTCGACCGTCACGCTGGTGCCGCTGGGGCTGGCAGCTGCCGAGGATGTGGCATTGGGGGACCCGGTGTTTTCACTGGGTGCGGAGGGTTGCGAGCTGACGCTGGCATATCCCGTCATGCTGTAGACTGGCATCTAGCGTTCGGTGTGGAATAAAACTCGATTATGTCAAAGCCGAAACCGGCGCCCTTGCCTGCGGGAACGGTGGTTGGGGGCTACCAGATCATCAAGAGGTTGGCAGCAGGCGGATTCGGCGTGGTGTACCTGGCCGAAGACCCGGAACGCCACCTCGTTGCCCTCAAGGAATATCTGCCCTCCAGCCTGGCTGAACGCTCGCCCGGCGAGTTGACGCCGCGCGTCAAACCCGAGAAGCAGCCGCTCTACCGCCTGGGCCTCAAGAGCTTCTTCGAAGAAGGCCGTTCGCTGGCGCAGATCTCGCACCCCAGCGTAGTGTCGGTGCTGAACTTCCTGCGCGAGAACGAAACCGTCTACATGGTGATGAACTATCTGCAGGGCGACACCCTGCAGGATTTCATCGTCACGGCGCGCGATATGAAGCGCGACAAGGTCTTCCGCGAGTCCACCATCCGCAGCCTGTTTGACGAGATCCTGCGCGGCCTGCGCATCGTGCATCAGCACAAGATGCTGCACCTGGACATCAAGCCGGCCAACATCTTCATCACCAACGAAAACAAGGCGGTGCTGCTGGATTTTGGCGCCGCGCGCGAAGTGCTGAGCAAGGAAGGCAATTTCATCCGCCCCATGTACACGCCCGGCTTTGCCGCGCCCGAGATGTACCGGCGAGATGGCGCCTTAGGTCCATGGACCGACATTTACGCCATCGGCGCTTGCATCTACGCCTGCATGCAGGGCTATCCGCCCAATGACGCACCGCAGCGCCTGGAGAAAGACCGCCTGGCGCTGAGCCTGTCGCGCCTGCGCAATGTGTATTCCGACAATCTGATCGAAGTGACCGAGTGGTGCATGTCCCTGGACCCGCTCTCGCGCCCGCAAAGCGTGTTCTCGCTGCAAAAAGAGCTGGCGCGCGAAACCGAGCGCCGCTACACCAAGCTCAGCTTCAGCGAGCGTCTCAAGCTGCAACTGGAGAACCTGAAGACCGGAGCCAAAGCGTGAGGGCCCCAGCGTGAGGTTCAACACCTTCCAGGTGAGTCGCCGCGGCCGGCGAGAGAAGAACGAAGACCGCATGGGCTATTGCTACACCCGCGAGGCCGGCTTGTTCGCCCTGGCCGACGGTCTGGGTGGGCACCCCGAGGGCGAGGTGGCCGCGCAAATGGCGCTGCAGACCCTGGCCGCTTTGTTCCAGCGTGATGCCAAGCCGGCGCTGGAAGACCCATCCGCCTTTCTGCAGGACGCGGTCTTGATCGCGCACCAGCAACTGAT
>JAIXSD010000053.1 GCA_027484885.1 Rubrivivax sp. | reverse complement strand
GCCAGCCGGGCCACCGTGCCGCGCTGGATCAGGCGGCTCAGGGCTTCGTTGATGGCGGCGAGGCGCCAGGGTGAGCTGGGGGAGACCAGGCATTGGGTGTCGGTGACCGAGAAGCTGCGGCTGCTGATGTGGAAGCGCTCGCGTTCCTCGGGGAAGCGTTTGAAGTAGCCGGCGATTTCCACTTCGGAGGTGATCAGCGCATCGGCCATGCCCAGGCGCAGGCGGCGGAACAGCAGTTCGACCTGGCGCTCGTCCAGGCGGGTGACCTGGCCGCTTTCAAACGCGGCTTGCAGCTGGGGGAACTGGTAGCCCAGCAGCACGGCGATGCGTTTGCCTTGCAGGTCGGCCAGGCTGTCGAAGGGCAGGGGCTGGGCCGCCAGGGACACCACGCGCTCCACCTGGGGCACCACGGGCAGGGTCCAGTGCTCACGGGCGACCGGAATCCAGAGCGGGCTGTAGTAGCAGGCGATGTCGGCGTCGCCGCCCATCACCGTGCCCTCCATGCGCCGGCGGGCCACCAGCAGGTGCTGGGCCTCGGTGCCCAGCTCGGTGGCGATCAGGTCGCCCAGCTCCTTGAGAAAGCCGCCGCTCAAGCGGTTCGGTGGCGTGATGCTGAGCAAGGGGTAGGCCATGGCCTCGGTGTGGGCCACCCGCAGCAAGGGCTTGCCTTGGGCGGCGGAGGCGGCGGCTGCGGGCGGGGTGGCGGCCTGGGCTCCCAGCACGAAGCATGCGGTGGCCACCAACACGACCCACCGGCCCAGATGGCCGAGGTGGTGGACCAGCGCCCCGCCGCCGCTCACAGCCCACTCCGCAGGCTGGTGCAGCCGCGCCGCAGCTGGGTCAGCAGCAGCTCCAGCTGCGCCTCTCGGTCGCCGACCGGCAGGCTGGGCCGCAGGGCCTCGCGCACCGCGGCCTCGCCCTCGGCTTCTCGTATCAACCAGGCGGCCAGCAGGGGCGCGGCCAGGCCACCGCTGCAGGTGGCGACCGGTCCCTGGGCATGGAAGGGCTCGTGCTCCAGCACCCGCACGCCCGCTTCCAACAGCCAGGGCCGGGTGGCGGCGTCACAGCAGGCCGGGCTCGCGCCCAGCAGGCCCAGGCGCGCCAGCAGCAGGCTGCCGGAGCCCAGGGCGCCCAGGTGCTGCCGCAAAGGGTCCAGCTGCAGCCGGTCCAGCAGGGCGGAGTTTTCGGCCACGGCGCGGTTGTACAGGCCGCCGACGAAGAACACCGCCTCGGCCTCGTTGGCCCATTCCAGCGGGCGCTGCAGGGGCTGCTGCAGGCCGTTCATCGAGCTGAGCACGGTGCCCGGCCCGCACAACTCGGCGCTCCAGCCGCGGGTGCGCAGCTGGTTCAGCAGGGCCAGGGGGATGAAGGCGTCCAGCTCCTGAAAACCGTCGAAGCAGACCAGGGCCACCCGCGTGGCGCCGGGTGCGTTCAGACCGGAGGGGGTGACTTCACGCATGGCCCGATTGTGAACCCGGGGTTACATTGCGCGCCACCCCCGGCGTTTGTGCGCCGGCTTCCGGCTCCTTGTGGGCCCTTTTTGTTGCCGTTTTGGTTTGTCTTCCATGTCCGCCATTCCCTTGAATCCGCCCTTGGCCGTCCCCAACGACACCCGCCGCTGGGCCTGGTTGCCGCCGGTGGGCAGCTGGGGCTATTACGCCCTGCTGTCCGCCATCGGCATGTTGCTGCTGGGCCCCCTGGGCGGCATCGCCGCGGCCTTCATGAACTTCTCCATCGGTTTTTATGTCGGCGGGCAGGTGCTGGCCGGCATCCTGGGCTCGGTGGTCACCTATGGCTACGGCGCCGAGGGCAAGCATGGCGCCAACTACATCCAGACCACCGCCGCCTCGGTCGCCGGCATGATGGCCATGAGCACCCTGATCCAGGCCATGGCCTGGATGGGCATGCCCGAGGTGCCGGCCTGGCAGCTGGTCACCTACATGCTCTGCATCGGCATGATGGCCGCCGGCATCGGCATGCTCTACACGCCCATCCTGGTCGAGCGCATGCAACTGACCTTCCCCTCGGGCCTGGCCGTGGCCAACATCCTGCGTGCGCTGACCGACCCGGTGCTGCTCAAGCAATCGGTGTCACGCCTGTTCGGTGGCATGGGCGCGGGTCTGATTGGTGGCATCGGCGCGGCCAAGATCGCGGTGTTGGGTGCGATCGAGCTGTCCTCCTCCACCTTTGGCGCGGGCCTGATCGTCGGTGCCCGGGTCGGCATTCCGGCCATCGTCGGCGGCCTGGTGTTCTGGGCGCTGGCGCCGTATTTCGTCAGCATCGGCTGGTTGAAAGATGGTGAACCCTTCCGCAAGATCGCCTTCCTGATCGCCCTGGGCATGATTTTGGGCGCGGCCATCGTCGACCTGAGCCTGATTTTCTGGCGTGTCGCCCGCCGCCTGACCCAGCCGGGTGAGCGCGTGGTGGTGCCCGAAGAGCAGCGCACCGGCCCGCGCGCCAGCCTGCCGCGCCTGCTCGGCTGGGTGGGTGTCTGGACCGTGGCCACCATCGTCTGCGGTGTGCAGTTCTTCAACGAGCCCCTGGGCTACATGATTCTGGCCGTGGCCCTGGTCTATCTGTTCGTCATCGTCAACGGCATCTCCCTGGGCCTGACCGATTCCAACCCGATCTCCAGCGCCTTTGTCGTCACCGTGCTGATCCTGGCCAGCATCGGCCTCAAGGACCCGATGCTGGGCCTGATGGCGGCCATGGTGGTGTTCGTCTCG
>JAIXSD010000395.1 GCA_027484885.1 Rubrivivax sp. | reverse complement strand
GCGCGGCGCGAAGAGCAGCGCCTGCGCGATGCCTCGCAGACCTGCCCGCTGACCCAGCTGCTCAACCGGCGCGGCTTCAACAAGAAAGCGCAAGACCTGTTCGATGCCGTCAGCACACGGCGCAGCAGCGGCTATGCCGCCCTGCTCTACCTGGACCTGGACCGTTTCAAGCCCGTCAACGACCAGCATGGCCACCCGATCGGCGACGCCTTGCTCAAGGCCGTGGCCGGCCGCATGCGCCATGTGCTGCGGCCGCAAGACCTGGTGGCGCGCCTGGGCGGGGACGAGTTCGCCGTGCTGCTGCCGGGCTTGCAGGACCCGGGCGCCGCGCGCACCGTGGCCGAGAAGCTGATCCAGGCCATCGGCACGCCCTTCCGCATCGAGCAGCTGGAGCTGCACATCGGCATCAGCGTGGGTTTCTGCGTCAGCCCCAACCACCGCTTGCTGCTGGAGCCCATGGTGGCCGAGGCCGATGCCAAGCTCTACGAAGCCAAACGGGCCGGCCGCAACTGCGCGCGCGGCAACCTCGACGACCTGGCCTGAGGCGCGGGCCGGGCTTCAGCGCCGGGCCGGCTCGCGCAGGCGCAGCAGTGCGGTCTGCAGCACGCGGGCATCGGCGCTGGCGCGGTGGCGGTCGAGCTTGAGTTCTTCGCGCACCTGCTCACGCAGCTGGTGCCAGCAGGCGGCCTCGGCCTCACTGAGCAGGCAGCGCAAATCCTGCAGATGGAAGGCGGGCATCATGTCCGCGCTGTCGAACAAGCGGGCCAGCCAGGAGTAATCGTGGGCCCAGGCGTCGCAATACACGGTCTGGCCGCTCAGGCGCTCGTTGATCTGGGCGGCGACCCAGGCGGGCGGCTTGCCGTGGCGCTGCAGGATCTCGCGGCTGATGCCATGCACCAGCTCGGCGCTGGGGTCCCAGTGCTGCCAGTCGGGCTCGGGCTGGATCAGGGAGCAAAAGACCGTGCCGCTGGGCTCGACAAAGCCCACCTCGATGGGGTAGCTGCCGCGGCCAAAGCCCGAGGCCTCCACATCCAGGATGGCAGGGGCTCGCAGGGCCAGGGGGCTGGGGCTGTGCAGGACCGCGGTCATGCCGCAGTGTAGGCCGCGGCGGCCGAAATTCAGACAGGGTTGTCGAGCACCTGCTCGCGCTCGAACAACTCGATCGCGACGCGGCCGACCTGCTGCGTGTCGTAGAAGGCGTAGGCGCTGACCGCCGCCGCACCCAGCAGCGGCACCCAGCGCGACACCGTTTTCTGCAACAGCTTCTCGCCCAGCTTGGCGCCCAGCTGGCCGGCCACGCGCTGCAGCAGCGCCGTGGTGGCCGGCCGCACCAGCCAGCGCTCGCCCACCCGCACGGCCAGGTCACGCACCGCCTGGGCGGCCGTGTGGCGGAACAGGCA
Organism: Rubrivivax sp.; assembly: GCA_027484885.1. Taxonomy (GTDB): domain Bacteria; phylum Pseudomonadota; class Gammaproteobacteria; order Burkholderiales; family Burkholderiaceae_C; genus Paucibacter_A. Next base: position 1,206 of record JAIXSD010000395.1, on the reverse strand, counting down.
GTACAGCATCTGCGCCTGGCCCAGCTCGGCCGTGCGGCCGTAGAGCGCGGCGATATCGGCCACCAGCTGCGACTGGATGCGCCAGACCGCCAGCATCTCGGGCAGCACCGTCAACCAGCCCAGCGGCCCGGGCGGCAGGGCCAGGGAACCGGCCGCCAGTGCCGCCTTGGCCGCCGCCTCGCCGGTGGCCTGGCGCGCGGCATCGGCCGGGCGCATGCTGGGCAAGGCCTGTGACTCCGGCCGCTGCGCCACCAGGCTGAGCAGCGCCTGGGCAATGCGATCGGGCAGGCCCTCGCCCGCAGGCGGGATCATCAAGGGGCCGCCGCCGCTCATGCCGGCACCTCGACCTGACGCCCTTGCAAAGGGCAGGCCGGCTGCGGCGCCAGCAGCTGGGCCAGCAGCTCGGCACGCAGGCCTTGCAGGCCGGCGATGCGGGCGTCGATCTCTTGCAGCTTGCGCGCCAGCACGGCCTGCAGCTCCTCCGCCGTGGCGGCCGGCTGCGCCTCGGTCACGCGGGGCAGGTCGGCCTCGATCTCGGCCAGGCTGAAGCCCAGGCCCTGGGCCATGCGCACATAAGCCAGCCAGCGCACGGCCTCGGGCGGGTAGTCGCGGTAGCCGTTGTCGCTGCGGCGGGCGCGCAAGAGGCCGCGCTTTTCGTAGAAGCGCAAGGTGTCCCGGCTCAAGCCGGTGCGGGCGGAGAGTTCACCGATCTGCATGGCGGATGGAGGGTGGGTTCACAAGGTCGAGGAAAAAAAGCGGGGTCAGGGCTTGACCCTGGAGCGTACTCCAGGCCCGAGGCTGCCGCCCTGGCTGTGGAGATGGGCGCGCCGCGCCCGGCTTCAAGCCAGCCCCCTCTCAACTTCAAACGCCCGGAGATTCCATGCGTCCATCTTTTGCCCTGAACACCTTTTGGCCCCGCTTCCACCCGCGCCACTACCTCCGCCTGGTGCGCGCCAGCGCGCTCTACGACCTGCTGCTCACCCTCGGTTTTGCGACGCCCTGGACCCTGGCCTGGCTGCTGCCCCAGCTCTCGGCCCTGAACCAGACCCTGGGTGGCCAGGCCTTCCCGGCCTTTGGCCCCTTGCATGCCTTGTTCTGCCACCTGATGGGCAGCCTGGTCACGGTCTGGTCGCTGCTGCGCCTGTGGCGCCCGCAGGTCCATCTGGGCCGCTTCGATGCCGCGGCCCGCGCGCTGTTCTCGCTCTG
>JAIXSD010000057.1 GCA_027484885.1 Rubrivivax sp. | reverse complement strand
GGCGCCGTGGTGCTGGGCGCCAGCGAGACGCCGGGCATCCTGGCCACCGAGCTGCATGCCGATGGCAAGCACTCGGGCATCCTCTGCGTGCCGGGTCATGTTTCCGGCGGCAAGGTCAGCGGCGACCCGCTGCTGAAGATGGACGGCCAGGCCGTGTTCAAGCTGGCCGTGGGCGTGCTTGAAAAAGTGGCCCGCTCGGTGCTGGAGAAGGCCGGCCGCAGCGAGGACGACATCGACTGGCTGATCCCCCATCAGGCCAATATCCGCATCATGCAGGGCACGGCCAAGAAGCTGAAGTTGCCGCTGGACAAGGTGGTGGTCACCGTGGATCAGCACGGCAACACCTCGGCCGCTTCAATTCCGCTGGCCCTCGATGTGGCGGTGCGTGACGGCCGCGTCAAGGCCGGAGACACCGTGATGCTGGAAGGCGTGGGTGGCGGCTTCACCTGGGGTGCTGTGCTGCTGGACTTCTGATTCCGCAGGCTGCACCTCTGGGCTTTTGCCTCCGCCGCAATTCCGAGTTATTCCATCTCCATTTTTTCGACACACGATCATGAGCGCAAAGTTCGCATTCGTCTTTCCGGGCCAAGGCTCGCAAACCGTGGGCATGCTGGACGCCTGGGGCGATCACCCTGAGGTGGCTCGCACCTTGGCTGAAGCCTCCGAGGCCCTGGGTGAAGACATCGGCGCTCTGATCAAGGCCGGCCCAAAAGAGCAGCTGGACCTGACCACCAACACCCAGCCCGTCATGCTGACGGCGGGCATTGCCTGCTACCGCGCCTGGGTGGCTGAAACCGGCCTGCTGCCGGCGGCTGCGGCCGGCCATTCGCTGGGCGAGTACACGGCCCTGGTGGCGGCCGGTGCGCTGACCCTGGCCGAGGCGCTGCCTCTGGTGCGGTTCCGTGCCCAGGCGATGCAAGAAGCTGTGCCGGTGGGCGTGGGCGCCATGGCGGCCATTCTGGGTCTGGACAGTGCCGCGGTGATTGAAGGCTGCGCTGCCGCGGCCGCCGCCACCGGTGAGGCCGTGGAGGCCGCCAATTTCAACGACCCCAAGCAGACCGTGATTGCCGGCACCAAGGCCGGGGTCGACAAGGCCTGCGAGTTGCTCAAGGCTGCGGGCGCCAAGCGCGCGCTGCTGCTGCCGGTGTCGGCGCCGTTCCATTCCAGCTTGATGAAGCCTGCGGCGCTGGCGCTGCAAGGCCGCCTGGCCACGACCGAATTCGCAGCCCTGCAGTTCCCGGTGATCAACAACATCGATGTGGCCGCCGTCGGCGACGCCGCCGGCCTGCGCGATGCGCTGTACCGTCAGGCTTTCGGCCCGGTGCGCTGGGTCGAAGTGGTGCAGGCGCTGAAGGCGCAGGGCATCCAGCATGTGCTGGAGTGCGGCCCGGGCAAGGTGCTGGCCGGCCTGGCCAAACGTGTCGATGCCGAGCTGATCAGCGCCACCGTGCTGGATCCGGCCAGCCTGGCCGAAGCGCGCGTCCTGCTGGGCTGAGCGCCGCCTCGCCCGCCTTTCTTACTGAACCCGCAAGACGATCATGACTGACACGACGACAAGCAGCACCCCTCAAGTGGCCCTGGTCACCGGCGCCAGCCGCGGCATCGGCCGCTCCATCGCTATGACCCTGGCCGAGCAAGGCTACAAGGTCATCGGCACCGCCACCAGCGAGGCCGGTGCCGCCGCCATCGGCGAAGCCCTGGCAGCCTTGGGTGGCTCGGGTCTCGTGCTCAATGTCAATGACGCGGCCGCGGTGGATGCGGCCGTGGACGGCATCGTCAAATCCCATGGCGGCCTGCATGTGCTGGTCAACAATGCCGGCATCACACGCGACACCCTGGCCATGCGCATGAAGGACGACGATTGGGATGCCGTGCTGGACACCAATCTCAAGGCCGTGTTCCGCATGAGCCGTGCCGTCATGCGCACCATGATGAAACAGCGTTATGGCCGCATCATCAGCATCACCTCGGTGGTCGGCGCCTCGGGCAACCCGGGCCAGGCCAATTACGCGGCGGCCAAGGCCGGCGTGGCCGGCATGACGCGCTCGCTGGCGCGCGAACTGGGCAGCCGCGGCATCACCGTCAACTGCGTGGCGCCCGGTTTCATCGCCACCGACATGACCGAAGTGCTGCCCGAAGCGCAAAAAGCCGCACTGCTGGCACAGATCCCGGTGGGCCGCCTGGGCGAGCCGCGGGAAATTGCGGAGGCGGTTGCCTTCCTCGCGTCACCGAAGGCAGCCTACATTACCGGCAGTGAACTGCATGTCAACGGCGGCATGTTCATGAACTGACAGATTTGAGATGGCGGCAGTTCCGCCGCCATCCACCGGATTTGCCCGGCCGGTGAAGGTTCTCTGATGTGCCGCAATGCCTTGTTTTAGGCGCGACTCCCTAGAGGCCTTAGAATCCCGGGCTGTTCCTAGCAAACCCCTCCTGGAGGAGTCATGAGCGATATCGAAGCACGTGTCAAGAAAATCATCGCCGAGCAACTCGGCGTGCCTGAGTCCGATGTGACCAACGAAAAGGCCTTCGTGGCCGACCTGGGCGCCGACTCGCTCGACACCGTGGAATTGGTGATGGCACTCGAAGACGAGTTCGGCATCGAAATCCCCGATGAAGAAGCCGAGAAGATCACCAGCGTTCAGCTGGCGATTGACTACGCCGTCAAGCACCAAAAGGCCTGAGTCTTCAGCGCTTGAGCCTTTGTTCAACTGATTTCCGTACCGCATGAGCCGTCGTCGCGTCGTAGTTACCGGACTTGGTCTGATCAGCCCCGTGGGAAACACGGTCGCTGAAGGCTGGGCCAACATCCTGGCCGGTCAGTCCGGTATTGACCGCATCACCCGCTTTGATCCGTCGGCCTTTGCCTGTCAGTTCGCCGGTGAGGTGAAGGGTTTCGATGTGGCGGACTACATGTCCACCAAAGAAGCGCGGACCATGGACACCTTCATCCATTACGGATTGGCGGCGTCCATTCAAGCGGTGCGCGATGCCGGTCTGCCGACCGGCGATCAGTTGAGTGAAGAGCAGGCTGAGCGCATCGGCGTGCTCGTGGGTTCGGGCATCGGCGGCTTGCCGCTGATCGAAGAAACCCACAGCGAGTACGTTGCGCGCGGCCCGCGTCGCATCTCTCCCTTCTTTGTGCCGGCCTCGATCATCAACATGATCTCGGGCCATGTCTCGATCAAGTTCGGCTTCCAAGGCCCGAACCTGGCCATCGTGACCGCTTGCACCACCGGCTTGCATGCCATCGGTCAAGCTGCGCGGCTCATTGAATACGGCGATGCCGACGTGATGATCGCCGGTGGCGCGGAATCCACCGTGTCGCCCTTGGGCATCGGAGGCTTTGCCTCGGCGCGGGCACTGTCCACGCGCAACGACGATCCCAAGACTGCTTCCCGACCCTGGGACAAGGACCGTGACGGTTTTGTGCTGGGTGAGGGCGGCGGTGTGCTGGTGCTGGAAGAGTACGAGCATGCCAAGAAGCGTGGCGCCAAGATCTATGCCGAGCTCTCTGGCTTTGGCATGGGCGCTGACGCGTACCACATGACCGCGCCCAATGTGGACGGTCCCAAGCGGTCGATGCGCGCGGCTCTGCGCAACGCAGGCCTGAACGCCGACCAAGTGCAGTACATGAACGCCCACGGCACCTCGACGCCGTTGGGTGATGTGAACGAAACGAACGCCATCAAGCTGGCCTTCGGTGACCATGCCAAGAATCTGGTGGTCAGCTCGACCAAGTCCATGACCGGGCATTTGCTCGGCGGCGCAGGGGGCATCGAGTCGGTGTTCACGGTGCTGGCGGTGCACCACCAAGTGGCGCCGCCGACCATCAACATCTTCAACCAGGATCCCGAGTGCGACCTGGACTACTGCGCCAACGAGGCGCGGCAGATGAAGATCGAGTACGCCGCCAAGAACAACTTCGGTTTTGGCGGCACCAACGGCACGCTGATCTTCAAGCGGGTCTGATTGCCGGCGGCGCCAGCTGCCTCGTTGTTTCAAAGCCGAGCCCGAGCCTGCTGCGATGAACGCCACTTCGCGTCACGCAGCGCCGCTCCGGATTGAGGTGCTTCCACAGCCAGCCTTGCAGCTGGCTGTGTCGTTTCTGGCCGCGCTGGCAGCGGCCTCGCTGCTCGCGGCGGTGGTGGCGCATCCGTGGGTTTCAGCCTGGCATGCGGTCTGGCTCTTGCCTTTGTGCGCCGCCCTCGGCTGGCGCATGGCTCGTGTGCGCCCGCGCTTGTTGCTGTGGGATGGTCAGAGCTGGCGATTGCACGACCGCGAGGCCTCGGGCGCGCCGCGTGACGCGGGTGTGGAGCTGCGGCTGGCCGCGGTCTTTGATTTCGACGACTGGCTTGTGCTGCGCGCGCAGCCGGTGGATACGGCGGCCACTGCCTTGCAGCGGCTTCGCTGGCAGCTGTTGCCGATTTACCTGCCGCTGAGTCGGCGCCGGCAGCCGGGGGTGTGGGGTGCCTTGCGTGCAACCTTGTTCGCCGCCCGCGCCACCCTGGACGGGCAGGGTGCACGCGGGGTGCAGGATCAGCCACCGGGAGGTGCAGGTCCTGCGACCTGATGCGGGGCCTGAGCGGATCGCTGGCGTGACTTTCGCAAGCGGGCTGGCGCTGCTGCCATCATGAATTGCAGCCTGCCCAGGCTGGCGAGCTGGGCCGCGCGTGCTGGCATCGGCCGCGCGTCCGGCGGCATCAAGCGCTGCATTTGTTTACCTGTTCTTTGCATTCGTCCACCCTTGAAATCAAGTCGCCTGGTCCCAAAATCGCCAGCTGCTGTCTCAGGTTCAACGCCCTGGTCGCGTTGGTGGGTTTTTCTCTGGTGAACACATCGAGTCCAACCATGTCTGTTTTGTCTCTTGCCCGTCCGTCTTTGTCGCGCTGGTCGCGAGCCTTGCTCTCTGCCGGCGCTCTGTCCCTGAGCCTCAGCCTGCTGCCCGATGTTGGCCATGCCCAGGCGCGCGAGCTGCCGGACTTCACCGAGCTGGTCGAGAAGGTCGGCCCGGCCGTGGTGAACATCCGCACCTCCGAGCGTCTCAAGGCCAATGCCCAGGGCATGCCCGAGATGGACGAGCAGATGCTGGAGTTCCTGCGCCGCTTCGGCATGCCCGCGCCCAACCAGCGCCGCGGCGGCCCGCGCGGTGGCGGCGAGAACAACGACGATGCGCCGCAGCGCCGCGGCGTCGGCTCGGGCTTTGTGCTCAGCGCCGATGGCTTTGTGATGACCAATGCCCATGTGGTACAGGATGCCGACGAGGTCTACGTCACCCTGACCGACAAGCGCGAATTCAAGGCCAAGCTGGTCGGCGCCGACCGCCGCACCGATGTAGCCGTGCTCAAGATCGAAGCGAGCGGCCTGCCGGCGGTCAAGATCGGCGATGTCGGCCGCCTCAAGGTCGGTGAATGGGTCATGGCCATCGGCTCGCCCTTCGGGTTCGACAACAGCGTGACCGCCGGCATCGTCAGCGCCAAGGCGCGCGACACCGGTGACTTCTTGCCCTTCATCCAGACCGATGTGGCCATCAACCCGGGCAACTCCGGCGGCCCGCTGCTGAATATGCGCGGCGAGGTGGTGGGCATCAACTCGCAGATCTACAGCCAGTCGGGCGGCTTCATGGGCATCTCCTTCTCGATCCCCATCGATGAGGCGATCCGCGTGTCCGAGCAGCTGCGCAGCCACGGCAAGGTGGTGCGCGGTTTCATCGGCGTGACGCTGGAAGATGTCAGCAAGGATGTGGCCGAGGCCATCGGCCTGGGCAAGCCGCATGGCGCTGTGATCCGCAGCGTGGTTGCGGGCGGCGCGGCCGACAAGGCCGGCATCGAGGGCGGCGATGTGATCACCAAGTTCGACGGCAAGACCATCGAAAAGGTCAGCGATCTGCGTCGCGTCGTGGCCGGCCTCAAGCCGAACAGCAAGGCCGTCGTGCAGGTGTTCCGCCGCGGTGCTTACAAGGACCTCAACATCACCATCGCCGAGATGCCCAATGATGAGGCACGGGCTTCGGGCGGTGTGGATGGCGACGGCAAGCCCTCGGCCGGCCCGGCCAGCGCCCTGGGCTTGCAGCTGGGTGAGTTGAGCGAGGCGCAAAAACGCGAGCTCAAGCTCAAGTCGGGCGTCCGCGTGGAGGCCGCCATCGGTGTGGCGGCGCGTGCGGGCCTGCGCGAGGGCGATGTCATCCTCTCGGTGGACAACACCGATGTCAGCAGCGTCAAGCAGGTGCAGGCCGTGCTGGCCAAGCTGGAAAAGGCCAAGGTCATCAATTTGCTGGTGCGCCGCGGTGACCTGACCAGCTTTGTGCTGCTGCGCCCGGCTCGGTAATCCTGCCGTTTAATCCACGCTGGCGACAGTGCCAAGACCCGGTATGCCAGAGCAGGCTGCCGGGTCTTTTCATATCGCGGGAGCGTGCCGCGGCCTGGGCGACGCGGTGGGGCAGGGCGGCAGATTTTGATTCCTGTCGCTGTCGGCTAGAATCCGGAGTTCGCCTGGCCTCTTTGCGGCCGGCGAAGGACGTAAACACGCGTCAGGCGTGACGAAACTGCTGGGCCGACGCAGGCGCAGCCGGGCGGGTGGCAGGGATTTCAAAAACCGTGCCAGCGCGCCTTGAAAAGCCTGTGAATAAGTTGTGGACAAAATCCATGTTGGCGGGCCGCAACGACGGGCAATCCCGGTGGGGCGCGGTTTCCAGACAGGACCTTTTGGCTACAATGGAAGCCCAACAAGCAGTTGCCATACCTTTTGTTGGAAGGCGCGTCACCGTTTCGACGTGCCTTTTTTTTACCCGCCGTTCGGCCTTTGTGTGGCCATCACATCGCGCCGCGATTGAGAGCTTGCGCTGCCCGGGCTCCCGCCCTTTGTGACTCCAGCCCAGCTCAGTCTGTAAAAGCATGAACCACATCCGCAATTTCTCCATCATCGCCCACATCGACCACGGCAAGAGCACGCTGGCCGACCGCATCATTCAACGCTGTGGCGGCCTCTCGGACCGCGAGATGGAAGCGCAGGTGCTGGACTCGATGGACATCGAGCGCGAGCGCGGCATCACCATCAAGGCCCAGACCGCGGCCCTGCAGTACACCGCCAAGGACGGCAAAACCTACAACCTCAACCTGATCGACACGCCCGGGCATGTGGACTTCTCGTACGAGGTGAGCCGCTCGCTGTCGGCCTGTGAGGGCGCGCTGCTGGTGGTCGACGCCAGCCAGGGTGTGGAAGCGCAGACCGTGGCCAACTGCTACACCGCGCTGGACCTGGGCGTGGAAGTGGTGCCGGTGCTGAACAAGATGGACCTGCCCAGCGCCGACCCGGACAACGCCAAGGCCGAGATCGAAGACGTGATCGGCATCGACGCCACCGACGCCATCCCCTGCAGCGCCAAGACCGGCATGGGCATCGATGAAATCATCGAGGCCGTGATCGCCCGCATCCCGCCGCCCAAGGGCGTGGTCGAGGCGCCGCTGCGCGCCATGATCATCGACAGCTGGTTCGACAACTACGTCGGCGTGGTGATGCTGGTCCGCGTGGTGGACGGCACGTTGCGCAAGGGCGAGCGCATTCGCATGATGGCCACCAATGCCATCTACCCGGCCGAGCATCTGGGCGTGTTCTCGCCCAAGTCCGAGAAACGCGATCAGCTCAATGCCGGTGAGGTGGGCTTTGTCATCGCCGGCATCAAGGAGCTGCAAGCGGCCAAGGTCGGCGACACCATCACGCTGGAAAAGAAGCTGCCCAACAACCTCGGCCCGGCCGAAGAGGCGCTGCCCGGCTTCAAGGAAATCCAGCCCCAGGTGTTTGCCGGTCTGTACCCGACCGAGTCGAGCGAGTACGACCAGCTGCGCGATGCGCTCGAGAAGCTCAAGCTCAACGACTCCTCGCTGCGCTACGAGCCCGAAGTCTCGCAGGCGCTGGGCTTCGGCTTCCGCTGCGGCTTCCTGGGCCTGCTGCACATGGAGATCGTGCAAGAGCGTCTGGAGCGTGAGTTCGACCAGGACCTGATCACCACCGCGCCCAGCGTGGTCTACGAGGTGGTGCTGGGCGATGGCACGGTGATCGAGGTGGAGAACCCCTCGAAGATGCCCGAGGTCGGCAAGATCGCCGAGATCCGCGAGCCCATCGTCACCGTGCACCTCTACATGCCGCAAGACTATGTCGGCCCGGTCATGACCCTGGCCAACCAGAAGCGCGGCACGCAGATCAATATGGCCTATCACGGCCGCCAGGTCATGCTGACCTATGAAATGCCGCTGGCTGAAATCGTGCTGGACTTCTTCGACAAGCTGAAGTCGGTCTCGCGCGGCTACGCCTCCATGGACTACGAGTTCAAGGAGTACCGCGCCTCTGATGTGGTCAAGGTCGACATCTTGATCAACGGCGACCGCGTCGATGCCCTGTCCATCATCGTTCACCGCGCCCAGAGCCAGTTCCGCGGCCGTGCGGTGGCGGCCAAGATGCGCGAGCAGATCCCGCGCCAGATGTACGACGTGGCCATCCAGGCCGCCATCGGCGCCAACATCATCGCCCGCGAGAACATCAAGGCGATGCGCAAGAACGTGCTGGCAAAATGCTACGGCGGCGACATCACCCGCAAGCGCAAGCTGCTCGAAAAGCAGAAGGCCGGCAAGAAGCGCATGAAGCAGATTGGCTCCGTCGAGGTGCCTCAAGAAGCATTCCTGGCCATCCTGCAAGTGGACGACTGACCGCCATCGCTCCGCCTTCTTTCTTCTCCCTTCCTCCCAACCAAGCGATCGATTGATGAGTGCTCTGACCGGAATTCTCTACGCGGCTCTCGTCGCTTACCTGGGCGGCTGGTACACCGGCTACTGGAGCGGTAACTTCTCCCTTCTGCTCTTCATCCTGACCGTGGTCACGCTGGTCTACTGGCTGGCCGAGCGCTTCCATTTCCAGCCCGCCCGTGCGCGCGCCGCCCAGGCCCTGCTGGACGCCGATGCCCAGCGCCGCCAGACCCTGGCCGCCCAGGGCATCAGCCGCGTGGACGGTGATGTCGAGGCGGCACGTCAGCAAATCCTGCAGCAGCCCTGGTGGATGGATTGGACGGCGGGCTTGTTCCCCGTCATCCTGGCTGTGTTCTTCCTGCGCTCCTTCTTGTTCGAGCCCTTCAAGATCCCCTCGGGTTCGATGGTGCCGACCTTGCTGGTCGGTGACCTGATCCTGGTGAACAAGTTCCACTACGGCGTGCGCCTGCCGGTGATCAACAAGAAGATCATCTCCAACAACGAGGTCAAGCGCGGCGACGTGATGGTGTTCCGCTGGCCGGTGGACACCAGCGTGGACTTCATCAAGCGCGTGGCTGCTATCCCCGGCGATGAAGTGGCCTACATCAACCAGAAGCTGTACATCAACGGCAAGCCGACCGAAGTCCAGCCCCAGGGCGACTTCTACGACGAGAGCTCGATGACCTACCGTCCGCGCTTCCTGGAGAAGCTGGGCGAGAAAGAGCATCAGATGCTGGTCAATCCGCAGGCGCAGCCGGTCTTCCAGCCCAATCGCCCGGATGGCCCCTTTCCCTACCAGGACCAATGCAAGTACACCATCGAAGGCGTGCGCTGCACGGTGCCGGCGGGCTACTACTACATGATCGGTGACAACCGCGACAACTCGGGCGACTCACGCTTCTGGGGTTTTGTGCCCGATGAAAACATCGTCGGTCGGGCCTTCTTTGTTTGGATGAATTTCGGTAATCTCAAGCGCATCGGCCCCTTCCATTGAGGCGGCCACCACGGCGGGGCTGCGGCCTCGCCCGGCAAAGATCCGGTTTGAAACTTCAGGGAGAGGACGTTTCGATGCTTCGTCGTCAGTCAAAGCCAGGCCTGCGTCGCCACACCGGTGCCCAAGCGCGATCACAGCGCGGCATCAGCCTTTTGGGCCTGCTGTTCTGGGGCGTGCTGCTCGCCTTCGGTGGCGTGGTGGTCGCCCGTGTCATCCCGACCGTGCTGGAGTTCTACACAATCCAGCGTGTGGTCGATCGCATTGCCGCGGCCAACCCCAGCACGGTGCCGGCGGTGCGCGCCGAGTTCGAGCGCGCCCAGCAGGTCGAATATTCCATGGTCAGCATTTCCAGCCAGGATCTGGTGATCAGCAAGGACAACGAGAAGCTGCAAATCAGCTTCGCCTACGACAAGCAGGTCGATCTGGCCGGCCCCGTCTCCCTCTTGATCAAGTACCAGGGCAAGTCCCGTTGATGGCGTTTTCGCCGCTTCGGTCGCTGGCGCCCGCATTTTCAACGTCTGTGTCCGCATGAGTAGCAGTGCTGCGCCTCTTCTTGCCTTGCAACAACGCCTGGGTCACCGCTTCAGCAAGCCGGAGCTGTTGAGCCGTGCCCTGACGCACCGCAGCTTCAGCAGCGATCACAACGAGCGACTGGAGTTCCTCGGCGATGCGGTGCTGAGCCTGGCCGTCTCCAGCCTGCTGTACGAGCGCTATGCCGGCTCCGACGAGGGCGACCTGACTCGCATCCGCGCCCACCTGGTGCGCGAAGACAGCCTGCACCGTCTGGCCCTCGACCTGGGCCTGCCCCAGGTGCTGCGCCTCTCGGACGGCGAGGCCAAGGGCGGCGGCGCGCAGCGCCCCTCCATCCTGGCCGACGCGCTCGAAGCCATCATCGGCGCCACCTTCATCGACGCCGGCTACCCGGCGGCGCTCGAGGTGGTGCGCAAGATGCTTGGTGACCTGCTGGCCGGTGCGGCCACCGATCGCTGGGCCAAAGATGCCAAGACCGCGCTGCAGGAACTGCTGCAGGCCCGCCGCCTCGCCGTGCCCAGCTACCGCATCACCGACACCCGCGGCCAGGCTCATGCCCAGACTTTCGAGGTTGAATGCGTCGTGCCTGCACTCAAGCTGGCCACGCGCGGCGAGGGCCGCTCGCGCCGCATTGCCGAACAAGAAGCCGCCCGTCGCCTGCTCGACGAACTAATTGCCCTCGACAAGCCAAGTTCTGGCTTGCGCGACAAGGAGCGGCCCCGCGCCGACACCCCATGACCCACACCCCCACCACGCCGGACGACGCCGCTTCGCCTGAAGGTTCTTCGGCTTCTTCCTCATCCGCGCCCTCTCCGGCGCCTTCATCGGCGCCTTCATCGGCGCCGGTCGTCACCTACGCCTTGCCGCCGATCCCCGCAGCCGGTTCGGGCGCAACCTCGCTGTCGCCCGAGGCCGCAGCGGCAGCCCAAGCCAGCGGCGGCAAGATGGCCGACGGCACGCCCCAGCGCTGCGGCCTGATCGCCATCGTCGGCCGGCCCAATGTCGGCAAGTC
>JAIXSD010000561.1 GCA_027484885.1 Rubrivivax sp. | reverse complement strand
GACCTGGCCCTGCGCCTGCACAAGCAGCTGGCACCGCGCGCCAGCCGCGCCCAGCAGCGTGAGCTGGCCTGGGCCGCCGCCCTGCACGAGATCGGCATGATGGTCTCGCACCACGACCACCACCGCCACAGCGCCTACCTGCTCTCGCATGTGGACGCGGCCGGCTTCTCGCAAGACCAGCTGCGCCGCCTGGCCGACCTGGCCCTGGGCCAGCGCGGCGGCCTGCGCAAGCTGGAGGCGCAGATGAGCGACGAAAGCCTGCTCTGGCAACTCTTGAGCCTGCGCCTGGCCGTGATCGCCTGCCATGCCCGCGGCGTGACCGAACCCAAGGCCCTGAGCCTGCGCCGCAACGGCCGCCAGATCACCCTGAGCCTGCCCAAGGCCTTGCCCAACACCCAGCCGCGCGCTCTCTACCTGCTACAGGAAGAATCGCAGGCCTGGGCACGTTCGGGCGTGCTGGAATTGCTGCTGGCTTGAGGCGGCCGGGCGGCGCCCGAGCCTGATCGGCTCAGAGCTGATCGGGTGCCAGCACCGTGTGCAAGGTCACCTCAGGGCGGCCACGGCGCTCCCGCGCGCGCAGCCACCAGATGGCACCCTTCTTCACCGCCCAGGCCTGATCCTGTGCGCTCAGCAAGAGCGCGGCCACGCGGCCCAGGGTGGGCTGATGGCCGACCAGCAGCACCGGGGCGGCGCCTGCGCCCGGCCCCGTCAAGGACCAGCCCGCCGCCTCCAGCAGCGCCTGCGGTTCCGCATCGGGCAACAGGGCCGGCAGCAGCTGCAGATCGCGCCCCAAGGCCAGGGCAGTGCGGTGCGTGCGCACGGCCGGGCTGGCGATCACCCGGCAGTTCTCGGCCAGGCGGCTGTTCAGCCAGGCGGCCATGCGCTGGGCCTGGCGTTCGCCCTTGGGCGTGAGCCGCCGGGCCACATCCGTGCCGCCCTCGGGCAGCAACTCAGCCTCGGCGTGGCGCCAGAGAATCAGATCCACGGCCCGCGCTCCATCCACTCAGTGTTCCGACTGGTAGCGCTTCATCAGCGCCTGCTGGGCGCTGCAGCCCTGGTCGGAGATGCGGCTGGAACGGCCATCGGGGCCAAGCTGCCAAGCGTCCAGGCTGTCATGCAGATAGGGCAGCAGGCCTTCATCGATGACACGCTGGCGCAGTCGGGCGTCGACCACCGGCCAGGCCACCTCGATGCGGCGGAACATATTCCGGCTCATCCAGTCGGCACTGGAGAGGTAGAGCGCCTCATCTTCTTCGCCAGGGCCCCAGCGGAAGTAGCAGATGCGGGTGTGCTCCAGGAAGCGCCCCACGACCGAGCGCACGACGATGTTGTCGCTGACCCCGGGCAGACCCGGCGGCAGCATGCAGGCGCCGCGCACGATCAGGTCCACCTTGACCCCGGCTTGCGAGACCCGCAGCAGGGCCTGGATCAGCTCCAGATCGGTCAGCGCATTGATCTTGATCACCACCCGGGCGGGCTTGCCGGCCAGCGCGGCCTGCTCCACCTGGGCCAGGTACTCCAGCATGCGGCTGTGCATATTGAAGGGCGCCAGCAGCAAGCGCTTGGGCGGCTTGATCTTGCCCAGCGAGGCGAGCTGGCGGAACACCGCATCGGCGTCCGAGGTCAGCTCCGGGTCGGCCGTGAGGTAGCCCAGGTCGGTGTAGAAACGCGCCGTGCGCGGGTTGTAGTTGCCAGTGGACAGATGGGCATAACGTCGGAACTTGGCGCCTTCGCGACGCGTCACCAGCAGCAGCTTGGCATGCGTCTTGTAGCCGACGATGCCGTAGACCACCTGCGCACCCACGGCCTCCAGACGCTCGGCCCAGTTGATATTGGCCTCTTCGTCGAAGCGCGCCTTGAGCTCCACCACGGCCATCACTTCCTTGCCGCGCCGCGCCGCCTCGATCAGCAGGTCCATCAGCACCGACTTGCTGCCAGTGCGGTAAATGGTCTGCTTGATGGCCAGCACGTCCGGATCTTCCACCGCCTGACGCAGGAACTCCACCACCGGGTCGAAGCTCTCGAAGGGGTGGTGCAAGAGCACATCGCCCTTGCGCAGGCGGTCGAACAGCGACTTCTGGCGCGGCAGGCGGCCCTGAGGCCAGATCGGCTCGTGGTCGGCGAAGCGCAGCTCGGGCGCCTCGGTCTGGTCAATCAGCTCGTTCAGGCGCACCAGATTGACGGGGCCGTTCACACGGTACAGGGCCGCCGCCGGCAGGGCAAACTGCTCCAGCAAGAACTGCGACAACTCGGCCGGGCAGGTGTTCACCACCTCCAGGCGCACGGCACGGCCGAAGTGGCGCGTGGTCAGGCCCGAGCGCAGGGCGTGGCGCAGATTGGCCACCTCTTCCTCATCGACCTCCAGGTCGGAATCGCGGGTGACGCGGAACTGCGAGAAGGCCTCGACCTTGCGGCCGGAGAACAGGTCTTCCAGATGCGCGCGGATCACGCTGGTCAGCAGCACAAAGGCCTGCTGGCCGTCACTGATGGAGGCCGGCAGCTTGATCACCCGCGGCAGCACGCGCGGCACCTTGACGATGGCGATGCGGTTGTCGCGGCCGAAGGCATCCTTGCCCGAGAGCCGGGCAATGAAGTGCAGGGACTTGTTGGCCACCTGCGGGAAGGGATGGGCCGGGTCCAGGCCCACCGGCACCAGCAGCGGCCGCACCTCGCGCTCGAAGAATTTGGCCACCCACTGACGCTGCGCCTCGTTGCGGTCGGCATGGTTGAGCACGACGATGCGCTGCGCGCGCAGGGCCGGCATGACCAGGTCGTTGAAGACCGAATACTGTTCGTCGATCAGAGCGTGGGCGGCGCGCCCCACCCGCTCGACGTCGCGGTTATTGACCAGGCTCTCGGGGTCGCGCGCGGCGTCCAGCATGTCGGCGAAACGCACCTCGAAAAACTCATCAAGGTTGGACGAAACGATGCAGATGTAGCGCAGCTGCTCCAGCAAGGGCACGTCGACGCGCTGGGCCTGGGCCAGCACGCGCCGGTTGAATTCAAGAATGGCCTGCTCGCGATTGAGCAGCTGGACGGGCACTTGAGGAACGGTCATCGATTCATTCTATGGATGAAATATGACAGTTCCATGAGCCGAACGGACTAGCAGTAGACGCCCAGGGCGCAGGCCTGTTCGGCTAGCGCCCCTGCGGCGCCAGCTCGGGCCGCAGCGGCGCCGGGCTGCGGCCGGCCAGTACCGTGCTGTGGGCGCTCCAGTCAAGGATTTCCAGCTGCCCGTCGGCATGCTCGACCAGGGCGGTCAGGCTCTCGACCCAGTCGCCGTCGTTGGCGTAGAGGATGCCGTCGATCTCGCGCAGCTCGGCATGGTGGATGTGGCCGCACACCACGCCGTGCACGCCGCGCTTGCGCGCCTCGCGCGCCACCGCCACCTCGAAATCGGAAATGAAGCTCACCGCCCGCTTGACCTTGAGCTTCAGGTACTTGGACAAGCTCCAGTAGGG
>JAIXSD010000539.1 GCA_027484885.1 Rubrivivax sp. | reverse complement strand
CCGAAATGCAGCCGCCGCTGGAGCTGGGTCGCTTGCCGCAAGGCGAGCAGAGCTGGCCGCGGGTGCAGATCGTGCTCAACCATGTCGGCGCCGATGGCTCGGTGGTTCGAGCCTTGTTGACGCAGGGTGTGGATGGGCTGGTGGTGGCTGGCACCGGCAACGGCAGCCTGTCGCAAGCCTTGGAAGCGGCGCTGCGCGAGGCGCAGCAGCAAGGCGTGCGCGTGCTGCGAAGCACGCGCTGCGATGCCGGTCCGGTCACTGCCTCGGACGAGGCCTTGCCCAGCGCGGGAGCGCTGAGCCCGGTGAAGGCGCGAATCGAGCTGCTGCTGGACTTGCTGTCAAGCCCCGTGCCGCGCTGACTCGCGCCTCTGGCCTGGCTCTGGCGACTCAGGCCAGGGTCAGCGTGACGTCGATATTGCCGCGGGTGGCGTTCGAGTAGGGGCAGACCTGATGGGCTGCGTCCACCAGCTCTTGCGCCACGCTGCGGTCCACGCCGGGCACCGAGATGTTCAGGGCCACCTGGATGCCGAAGCCGGCCGGGATGGGGCCGATGCCCACATCGGCGGTGATGGACACTTCGGCCGGCAAGGCCACCTTCTTCATCATGGCCACATGCTTGAGGGCGCCGATGAAGCAGGCCGAGTAGCCGGCCGCAAACAGCTGCTCGGGGTTGGTGCCCGGGCCGCCGGCGCCGCCCAGTTCCTTGGGCGTGGAGAGTTGCACGTTCAGTGCGCCGTCCGAGCTGGAAGAGCTGCCTTGGCGGCCGCCGGTGGAGGTGGCGCGGGCGGTGTAGAGGACTTTGTCGAGTGCCATGGTGCTGTGCTTTCTATCAAACAGGGGTGGTGGGAGAAAGGTCGGCGTCCGCCAGCTGCTGTCGCAGCTCGTGCAGGCGTCGGGTCAGGGAACTCAGTTCTTCCAGGGAGCAGGCGGCGGCGCAAGCGAGGCGGGGCGGGATGTCCGTCGCCTGCTTCTGCAGCTTGCGGCCTTCGGGTGTCAGCAAGATGTCCACGCGGCGCTCATCGTCTACGGCCCGTTGGCGTTTCAACAGTCCACCGGCTTCCATGCGCTTGAGCAAGGGGGTCAGGGTGCCGGAATCCAGAAACAGGCGCTGGCCCAGGGTGGAAACGCTGATGCCGTCCTGCTCCCAAAGCACCAACATCACCAGGTACTGCGGGTAGGTCAGATTCAAGGGTTCCAGCAAGGGCTTGTAGAGCTTGGTCATGGCCAGAGAGCTGGCGTAGAGCGCGAAGCAGAGCTGGCGATCCAGGTTCAGCCATTCGGGCGTGCGGGCCTGCTCGTTTGGGCTTGAAGTGGCGGCTTGGGCTTTGGCTTCGGCCTTGGCTTCAGCGGTGCTGGGGGTCTTGCGTGGCATGGGTGATAATGTAGTTCTCAATTAAATTGCGCACAATTTATGTGGGTATTCGCCGATGTCCCTTTGCTGCCTGCCTCGCCTTGTGGCTGCAGCCGGTGCCGGCGGGGCTTGCATGAAGCGCAGATTCCGAAAGCGAGTGAGACATGACGATGACGTGGGTGGCGCAAGCCATGGTGGCATTGGTTGCGGCCTTGCACCTGTATTTTTTGGTGCTGGAGATGTTCTTTTGGACCAAGCCTTTGGGGCGGCGCGTCTTTCGCCTGACGCCGGAGTTTGCCGAGGCCAGCAAGACCTTGGCGGCCAATCAGGGCCTGTACAACGGCTTTCTGAGCGCCGGCCTGGTGTGGGGCTTGCTGCAGGGCGCGGCCGGCGTGCCGACGCAGCTGTTCTTCCTCGGCTGCGTGGTGGTGGCCGGGGTGTACGGCGCCGCCACCGTGGGCAAGAAGATTCTGTTCGTGCAGGCGCTGCCGGCGGCGCTGGCTGCAGCCTTGGTTTTGCTGAACTGAACGTCTGAAGCCCTGCGCCAGGAAACAAAAAAAGGGCCCGAAAAATCTCGGGCCCTTTTCACGGGTGCGTAGGGGCTGCGCTTGCGATCAAGCCGCCGCGTGAATCGCGTCGACCTCGGCGCTGAGCTCCAGCCAGCGCAGCTCGGCGCTTTCCAACTCGTCGTGGATGGCCTTGAGGCGCTTGCCGGCTTCAACGATCTGAGCCGGTGTCGCCTTGCCTTCGGCCAGCTGGGCTTCCAGCGCCGTGCGCTCGTCGGCCAGCTTGTTGAGCTTGGCGTCGATGGCCTCCATCTCCTTGCGCAGCGGGCGCGTTTGATCCGCGAGCTTCTGGCGCGCCTGGCCGCTGAGCTTGCGGTCCTCGCGCGCGGCCGGGGCCGGCGCGGCCACGGCATCTGGCGCCGGGGCGGCTGCGGCCGCTGTGCTGCCTGACTTGCCGGCTTTGGCCAGGGCCTTGGCGGCATCCTTGGCGGCCTTGGCCGCTTCCTTGGATTGGTCCAGCAGCCAGCGCTGGTAGTCATCCAGGTCGCCGTCGAAGGGGGAGACCACACCCTTGCTGACCAGCCAGAATTCGTCGCAGACCTCGCGCAGCAGGGCGCGGTCGTGGCTCACCAGCATCACCGTGCCTTCGAACTCATTGAGCGCGATGGACAGCGCTTCGCGGGTGTTCAAGTCCAGGTGGTTGGTCGGTTCGTCCATCAGCAGCAGATTGGGGCGCTGCCACACCAGCATGGCCAGCACCAGGCGGGCCTTTTCGCCACCCGAGAGGCTGCCCACCTGCTGGTTGACCATGTCACCGACAAAGCGGAACTGGCCCAGGAAATCGCGCAGCTCTTGCTCGCGCGCCTGCGGGCTCACCTCTTTGGCCAGGCGCACCATGTGCGAGAGCGGGCCTTCTTCGGGCCGCAGCAGGTCCATTTCCTGCTGGGCAAAGTAGCCGATGGTCAGGCCCTTGCCTTCGGTGATCTTGCCGCCCATGGCGCGTTGCATGCGGGCCACCGTTTTCACCACGGTGGATTTGCCCTGGCCGTTGGCGCCCAGGATGCCGATGCGCTGGCCGGCCAGCACCGAGCGGTCGATGCCGCGGACGATGATGTTTTCGACGCCGTCGACCTCATAACCACAAGCCACATCGTCAAACATCAGCATGGGATTGGGCAGGCTGACGGGTTCGCGGAACTCGAAATTGAAGTCCGCCGAGGCCAGCACCGGCGCCAGCTTTTCCATGCGCTCCAGGGCCTTGACCCGGCTCTGCGCCTGCTTGGCCTTGCTGGCCTTGGCCTTGAAGCGGTCAATGAACTTCTGCAGGTGCGCGATGCGCTCTTGCTGCTTGCCGAAGGCCGCTTGCTGCTGCTCCATGCGCTCGGCGCGCATGGCCTCGAAGGCGGTGTAGTTGCCGCCGTAGCGGTGCAGCTTGGCTTCGTCCAGATGCAGGGTGACCTTGGTGATGGCGTCCAGAAACTCGCGGTCATGGCTGATCACGATCAGGGTGCCGTCGTAGCGCTGCAGCCAGGCTTCCAGCCAGACCAGGGCGTCCAGGTCCAAGTGGTTGGTCGGTTCGTCCAGCAGCATCAGCTCGGCCGGGCACATCAGGGCACGGGCCAGCTGCAAGCGCATGCGCCAGCCGCCGGAGAAGCTGTTCACCGGCGCATCGACCTGCTCGCCCTTGAAGCCCAGGCCCATCAGCAAGGCCTGCGCACGCGGTTTCGCATCGAAGGCGCCGGCATCCATCAGCAGGGCGTGGGCGTCGGCCATGGCATGGCCGTCCTCGGCGGCTTCCGCATCGGCCAAGGCCTGGCGCGCGGCCATCAGCCGGACGTCGCCTTCCAGCACAAACTCGGTGGCCGGCATGTCGGTTTCCGGCATGTTCTGGGCCACTTCGCCCACGGCCCATTGGCGGGGAATGTCCACCTCGCCCTTGTCGCTTTGCAGGCGGTCGGTCAGCAGGGCAAACAGGCTGGACTTGCCGGCGCCGTTGCGGCCCACCAGGCCGACTTTTTCGCCCGGTTGCAGGACGACGCTGGCGTCGTCGAGCACGACCTTGGTGCCGCGTCGCAGCGTGATATTACGCAGGGTGATCATGGTGTGGGGCGACTTTCCGGGTTCTTGTTGTTCTTGTGGGCGTTCATCATGTTCAGGGATTCTTCGGTGATCAGCAGCACCTGGTCGGTCCCCGAGGAGGTGTCCATCCAGGCCACTTCCAGCTCGGGGAAGGCCGCTTCAAAAAACGGGCGCTCATTGCCGATCTCCAGCACGAGCACGCCGCGTGGCTTGAGCACGGCCGGCGCATCGGCCAGCAGGCGCCGGATGAAATCCATGCCGTCGTCGCCACCGGCCAGGGCCAGCTCGGGCTCGGCGCGGTACTCAGCCGGCAGGCGGGACATGGTCTCGCTGTTGACGTAGGGCGGGTTGCACAGAATCAGGTCGTAGCGGCGGCCGGCCGCCAGGGCCGGTGCCAGGCCATCGCCCTGCATCAAGCGGATGCGCGACTGCAGGCCATGCTTGTCGACATTGATGCGGGCCACTTCCAGCGCCTCGGGGCTCAGGTCCAGGGCGTCGACCTGCACCTCGGGCCAGGCCATGGCGGCCAGCACGGCCAGCGAGCCATTGCCGGTGCACAGGTCCAGCAGCTCGGTGGTCTGGTCGGAGAGCCAGGCGTCGATGCTGGCATCGGCGATCAGCTCGGCGATGAAGCTGCGCGGCACGATGGCGCGCTCGTCCACATAAAACGGCACGCCTTGCAACCAGGCCTCACGGGTCAGGTAGGCGGCGGGCTTGCGCGTGGCAATGCGCTGCTCGACCAGCTCGGCGATGCGCGCCTGCTGCTCAGCACTCAGCTCCAGCGTTTCGTGTTCATCCAGCTGGTCCAGCGGCAGCCCCAGGGCCCAGAGCGCCAGCCAGGCGGCCTCGTCAAAGGCGACGGCCGTGCCATGGCCAAACGAAACGCCCGCCTCGGAAAGGCGGGCGGCTTGGGCCTCGATGCAGTTCAGTAAATTCATGGGGGCTCGGTGAAGGGCAGGGCGTGATTGTCGCCGATGGCGCGCGCGCCCTTGGCAAGCCGCCGCCGGCGGCCACCCGACTAGGGTGCGGGCTTGGCCGCGGCCGCGTCGACCGCCAGGCCGTAGCGGCCGGCCTCCTGGTCGATCTCGGGCCGGCGCTCGCGCGCGGCTGCGAGTGCAGATTGGGCGCCTGGGGCGTCGCCCAGCTTGCCCAGTGCGATGCCGCGGCCGTAGTGGGGCGAGGCGAGTTTGTCGTCCAGCTTCAGCGCACGATCAAAGTCCGCCAGCGCCGGGCGCCATTGGCGTTGACGCAGGCGCACCCAAGCACGGCTGTCGAAGTACTTGGCCTGTTCTTCATTGAGATCGATGGCGCGATCACAGTCCTGGAGCGCCTGCGTCAGCTCGCTGTTGAGCATCGCGCGCGTCCAGCAGCGCTGGTTCAGCGCGTCGGCGGTGGACAGGTCATGCGGGTAGGCGGCGATCCAATGGTCCAGTTGCTTCACCACGGCGGGCAGTCGCTGCAGGCGCTGGTAGACCTGGGCCATCTGCAGGCGCTGCGGGGCTTGCGCGGGCAGCAGGCGATCCAGTTCGTCCAGGTCCTGGAGCGCGGCATCCGGCTTGCTCGGGTTGGCCATCAGCGTGGCCCGCTTCATCCTCGCCTCCGCATGCGCCGGGTCGGCCGCCAGCGCTGCGTCCAGGTCTTGTTTGGCCAGTTTCGCCTGACGCATCTGCAGGTGCAGTGCCGCACGAATCACGCGGTGTTCGGCGGCTTGGGGCTCCATCTCGCAGGCGCGGTCCAGGTCGGCCAAGGCCGCTTTGTAGTCCTTGCGCGCCATCGAGGCCGCGCCGCGCCGGGCATAGGCCGAGGCGCTGGCTTCGCGGCCGAGATCGGGCAGGCCGCTGGCCTTGGCGTCCTCGCTGTCGGCCTTGGGCTCGGGTTTGCTCAGCGCGAACACCTGACCGCCGTTGTAGGTGAAGTACATGCGGCGCTGCTTCTTGGACACGTAGATGCGGTGCGACAAGAAGAAATCGACGCCCAGCAGCATGTCGATCTCGCGCAGGTCGAAGTCGGCCACGCTCAGGCGAACGTTGTGCACCACCTCGCCGCCCAGCTCGAAGCGCTCGATCGCGCCGCTCCAGCCGGCCACCGTGCCCTGGCCCACGCCGCCCACGCGGCCGGTCGGCTTCAGATCCGTCACGCCGACGCTTTTGGCTGCCTTGAGCGACATCACCGTGCGGGCGCCGGTGTCGAACATCACGCGCAGGCGCTTGCCATTGACGAGGGCAATGGTCTCGATCGCGGGCGTCTTCTTCTCGCGGTCATGGCGCACCAGCTCAATCTCGGAGAAAGGCGCCTCGCCGGCCCAGTAAGCCATGGGGCTTTTGGCGCAATCCTCGTTCGGGAACATCAACTTCACCACGCCGTGCGCCAGATCGTACTCGGTGTCGGCGACCGACAGGATGTTGCGGCCCAAGAGGCCCATGGTGCCGTTGTGATCGTCGTTGCCGCCGACCACAAAATCGATGTTGGGCAGCTCGCCGCCCAGCAGGTTCAGGCGTTCGGCGGTGGCAACGCCGGGGTTCTCCATATCGCCCGTCACACCCTTGATTTCCATGCCCCAGGGCAGGCCGCGCACCTTCATCTTCAGCTGTTGGGCGGCGGCATGGGTGAGGGTGCTGAAAAACGCACCGCTGTCGACGATGAGGGGGATGTCCTGCCCATTGATGCCCAGCGTGGCCACCGCACGCGAGCCCTTCATCGTGACCGGCATTTCCAGCCCCTGCACCTTGCAGGCGGCCCAGCTGGCCGATGCACAGACAGCCCAAAGGCCGAATGTGCTCATCACTGCGAGCGCGTGCTGCGTCCAGCGGCTGGTTGCGCGCGCGCCTGTGCTCTTTCTTGTCATCTCCATGGCCTCCCTGCCTGATTGGTTTGGGTTTGCGCTGGCGCGCGGGCTGCACTGCCTGCTTTTGCAGGTCTTGGGCCGCCGTCGAGTCTGGACTTTAGGTCAGTTCAGCAGCTGCTCCAGCGTGCGGCGGTAGATGTTCTTCAAGGGCTCGAGGTTGTCCACCGGCAGGTACTCGTCCACCTTGTGAATGCTGGCGTTGATGGGGCCGAACTCGATCACTTGCGGGCAGATCTTGGCGATGAATCGGCCGTCCGAGGTGCCACCGGTGGTGGAGAGCTGGGTCGGGCGGCCGGTCTCGGCCTCGATGGCGGCGCAGACGGCGCCGCTCAGCGTGCCCGCGGGGGTCAGGAAGGGCTCGCCGCCCAGGGTCCAGTCGAGCGCGTATTCCAGGCCGTGGCGGGCCAGCAGCGATTGCACGCGGGCCTTGAGGCCCTCCGGGGTCGACTCGGTCGAGAAGCGGAAGTTGAAGTCCACCACCATCTCGCCCGGGATGACGTTGGTGGCGCCAGTGCCGGCGTGGATGTTCGAGATCTGGAAGGTGGTGGCCGGGAAGTAGTCGTTGCCCTCGTCCCAGCGCGCGGCGGCCAGCTCGGCAATGGCGGCTGCCGCTTGGTGCACCGGGTTGCGGGCCAGTTGGGGGTAGGCCACATGGCCTTGCACCCCCTTGACCTTGAGCTTGCCCGAGAGCGTGCCGCGGCGGCCGTTCTTGATCATGTCGCCGACCTGCTCGACCGAGGTCGGTTCACCGACGATGCAGAAGTCCAGCCGCTGGCCCTGGGCCTTGAGCTGCTCGCAGCAGACCTTGGTGCCGTCGACCGAGGGGCCTTCTTCATCGCTGGTCAGCAAGAAAGCAAGGCTGCCGCGGTGCTCGGGATGGGCGCGAACAAACTCCTCGGCGGCCACCACCATGGCGGCCAGCGAGCCCTTCATATCGGCAACGCCTCGGCCGTAGATGCGGCCCTCGCGGTAGCTGGGCACAAAGGGGTCGGAGGCCCAGGCGTCCAGCCGCCCCGGCGGCACCACATCGGTGTGGCCGGCGAACATCAGCACCGGGCCGTTTGCGTCGCGGCCGCGCTTGATCGCCCAGAGGTTGCTGACGCGGAAGTGTTCAGGCCCGCTGTCCATGCGCTGAAGCTCGAAGCCCAGGGCGGACAGGCGCGCGCCAATCAGCTCCAGGCAACCGGCGTCATCGGGCGTGACGGAGGGGCGGGCGACCAGCGCTTCCAGCAGGGCGAGGGTGTCGGACATGGATGGGCAATAGATGGGGGCAGTGAAAAATCGGGGCCGCGCCAAGGCGCAGGGAAGGGGGCGCTTCAGTCGCCGCGCACGTCCAGCGTGATCTCGGTGAAGCTGGCTTCGTCGCCGGCCGCTTCTTCCTTGACTGGGGCCTGCTTGTGGGCGCCCGGGCCGTCGTTTTGCAAGCGCCAGAGCAGATTGGTCGGCGAGTCGGCAAAGGCCAGGCCTTCGTCGCGGGTGATGGTGCCGTCCTTGATGAGCTGTGCGAAATGCTCTTCGTAGCTTTGCGAGCCTTCGGCGATGGATTTCTCCATCGCGTCCTTGACGCCGCCAAAGTCGCCCTTCTCGATGAATTCGGCGATCAGCTTGGTGTTGAGCATGATCTCGATCACCGGAATACGACCGCCGGCCGTGGCGCGCACCAGGCGCTGCGAGATGATGGATTTCAGGCCTGCGGCCAGGTCGTTCAGCAGGGCCGGGCGTGACTCGGGCGTGTAGAAGGACAGGATGCGGTTCAGCGCGTGATACGTGTTATTTCCGTGCAGCGTGGCCAGCACCAGGTGGCCGGACAGAGCGTAGGAGATCGCCGCCGTCATGGTCTCGCGGTCGCGGATTTCGCCGATCAGGATGCAGTCGGGCGACTGGCGCAGCGCGTTCTTCAGCGCGATCTGCAGCGAGGCCGTGTCGCGGCCCACCTCGCGCTGGTTGACCACCGAGCGCTTGTTGCTGAAGAGGTATTCCAGCGGGTCCTCGATGGTGAGGATGTGGCCCGCCATGGTCTGGTTGCGCAGCTCCAGCATGGAGGCCAGCGTGGTGCTCTTGCCGGTGCCGGTGGCGCCCACCATCAAGATCAGGCCGCGCTTTTCCTGCACCAGCTTGCCCAGGATGGGCGGCAGGTTCAGCTCTTCCAGCGAGGGGATGACGTGCGGGATGTGGCGGAACACCGCAGCGATGGTGCCGCGCTGGCGGAAGCCCGAGAGCCGGAAGCTGCCCACGCCGGGGATGGCCACGGCCATGTTCAGCTCGCCGTTCTGGTCCAGCTCGGCCATCTGGGCCGGGTCCACCACCTCGGCGATCAGCTGGCGTGGCTGCATGGGCCCGAGCAACTGGTCGGAGAGCTGCACGATCTGCCCGTTCAGGCGGATCAGCACCGGCATCTTGGCCGAAAGGTAAGCATCGGAGGCACCCTTCTCGGCCATCAGCCGCAGGATGCGTTCCATATTCCCACTCATGGTGCTGTCTCCCCGTTCTTGGTCTTCAAGCCGCTGGATCTGCCCCGGTCTCTGCCGGGGCTCTGCGGAGCCTGGCTCAGGCGCGCAGCAGGTCGTTGATGCTGGTCTTGGCGCGGGTGCCGGCGTCGACCTTCTTGACGATGATGGCGGCGTAGAGGCTGTACTTGCCCTCGTTCTTGGGCAGGCTGCCGCTGATCACCACCGAGCCGGCCGGCACGCGGCCGTAGCTGACGGTGTCGGTCTCGCGGTCGTAGATCGGCGTGCTCTGGCCGATGTAGACGCCCATGGAGATCACCGAGTTTTCTTCCACAATCACGCCTTCCACCACTTCCGAGCGGGCGCCGATGAAGCAGTTGTCTTCGATGATGGTGGGGTTGGCCTGCAGGGGCTCGAGCACGCCGCCGATGCCGACGCCGCCGCTCAGGTGCACGTTCTTGCCGATCTGGGCGCAGCTGCCGACGGTGGCCCAGGTGTCGACCATGGTGCCTTCATCGACGTAGGCGCCGATGTTGACGTAGCTGGGCATCAGGATCACGTTCTTGGCCAGGAAGCTGCCGCGGCGTGCCACGGCGGGCGGCACCACGCGCACGCCGGTGGCGCGGATGGCCTCTTCGCTCAGGCCGCCGAACTTGGTCGGCACCTTGTCGAAGAAGGTCATGTCGCCGGCGCCCATCAGGCGGTTGTCGTTCAGGCGGAAGGACAGCAGCACGGCCTTCTTGACCCACTGGTGCACGGTCCACTGGCCCATGGCCTGGCGCTCGGCCACGCGCAGGCGGCCGGCGTCCAGATCGGCCAGCACATGCTCGACCGCCTCGCGCACCTCGGGGGCATTGGCCGGGTTGAGGTTGGCGCGGTTGTCCCAGGCCAGTTCGATGGTCGATTGCAGATGGGCTTGTGTCATGAGTGAAAGCTCGCGGCAGCGGGTGCCAGTCAGGAGGAGAAAGAAGAGGAAGAGGGAGACGAGAAAGATTCGATGTAGGCGACGATGCGCTGGGCCGCTTCAAGGCATTCCGCGCTTTCGGCCACCAAGGCCAGCCGGATGCGGCCGGCGCCGGGGTTCACGCCGTGGGCCTCGCGCGCCAGCAGGCTGCCGGGCAGCACCGCCACATTGTATTGAGCCAGCAAGCCCTGGGCGAAGGCGATGTCATCGCCGCCGTGGATGTGGCGGGGCACACCGCACCAGAGGTAGAAGCCGGCGTCGGGCAAGGCCACGTCCATGTGGGCGGCGAGTAGCGGCGTGACGGCGGCGAACTTGGCGCGGTACTGCGCGCGGTTCTCGATCACATGGGCTTCGTCGTTCCAGGCGGCCACGCTGGCGGCCTGGACGATG
>JAIXSD010000059.1 GCA_027484885.1 Rubrivivax sp. | reverse complement strand
TGATGAACATCAACTTCCGCCCCAACCCACCGATCGACGCCATGCGCGTGATCGAGCTGGTGCAGAAGAACAAGAGCATCAAGCTGGTCGGCAACGACAAGCTGCGCATCGACAAGGCGTTGTCTGACCCCAAGGACCGGGCACAGGCCATCCGCGAAGTGCTGAGGCTGCTCGGCCAACCCCTCAAGCAGGACTGAGTTTTTAATTGCTATGCAAGATCTCGTGACCCAAGGCTTCACGCCGCCGCTGCGCCTGGCCGACTTCCGCCTCGCCGCCTTCGACATGGACTCGACCCTGATCAATATCGAGTGCATCGACGAGATCGCCGCCGCGGCGGGCAAGAAAGAGGAAGTCGCTGCAATCACCGAAGCCGCCATGCGCGGCGAAATCACCGATTTCAAGGACAGCCTGCGCCGCCGCCTGGCGCTTCTGCACGGCGTGCCAGTCAGCGCGCTGGAGCAGGTGCTGGCTGAGCGCCTGCAGTTCAACCCCGGCGCGCGCGAGCTCTGCGCGGCGCTCAAGGCTGCAGGCCTCAAGCTGCTGCTGGTCTCGGGTGGCTTCACGTTTTTCACGCGTTATGTCGCGGCCGAGCTGGGCATGGACTCGGTGCGCAGCAATGAGCTCGAGATCCAAGACGGCGCGCTGACCGGCGCACTCGTGATGCAGCCCTGGGGCGAGATCTGCGACGGCGAGGAAAAGCGCCGCATGCTGCTGCAGTGCGCGGCCGAGATCGGCGCCCTGCCCGCCCAGTGCATCGCCGTGGGCGACGGTGCCAACGACCTGCCCATGATGGGCGCGGCCGGCCTCTCGGTGGCTTTTCACGCCAAGCCCAAGGTGCGCGAGCAGGCCATGGTGGCCATCAACGAGGGCGGGCTCGATCGCCTGCTCGAGGTTTTGCGCTGAAGCTCGACATCGCCTCCCGACCTTGAAGCTCTGGACCTACCACTACCCGGTCGACCTCGATGGCCAGCGCTATGCGCTGCGCTTCGAAGCCGGCTTGCGCGGCTCGCGCCTGCTGCTCAGCCATGAGGGGCAAACGCTGGAAGACCGGCAGGACTTCGGCCACGAACCCTATCGCCTGCACCGGCTGCAGCTGGACACGGCACAAGGCCCGCTGGTGTTCGAGCTGGGCCCGCGCACGCTGCTCAGCTACGGCGTCAAGGCGTCTCGCCAGGGCCAGGTGCTTTACCGATCCCACCCCGACCCCTTCGCCTACCTGGCCCGGGTGCAAGCCATGATGGCCAAGCGCCAGCGGCAGGCCTCGGCGCCGGGCGCACCCGATTTCTCGCGCCTCAAGGGCCAGGCGCCCGCGATTGCCGTGGACATCGCGCTGGGCCTGCTTTTCTTCGTGATGGGCAAGCTCGGGGATCTGCGCACCGCAGCCCTGGTGACGGCTGCGGCGGGCCTGGCCTTGCTGCCCGTGCAATGGGCGATCAACCGCTTCGCGCCGCCCGCGCGACGGGTCGATCTGCTCGGTGGCATGGCCTTGTTTGGCGTGGTGGTGATGCTGCTCTCGGCCGGCTTCTCCTGGTACTTTGAGTCGGAGTTTCTGGTGCAACTCAAGGCCAGCGTGATCGGCGGCCTGGTGGCCTGCGCCTTTGGCGTCGACGCCCTGGCTGGCGGCCGCTGGCTGGGCAAGCGGGTGATGACCTACCTGGTCTACAGCGATATCGATGCCCGCCGGCTCTCGGCCGGCATGTGCGCCATGGGCCTGGCCCTGGCCGGGGTCAATGCCGCCGTGGCCAGCCTGATGTCCAAGGACGCCTGGCTTTGGTACACGCTCTGGGGCGATCTGCTGCTGGTCTTCGTGCTGTCCAATCTGGCCATCCACTGGGCGCGGCGCAAGCCCGGGCCGCGAGCGGCTTGAATCCTTGCGTTTTCTCTGACCTCACTCCTGCCCTTTTGCCATGCGCCAAGCCGTTGAACTCCGCCACGCCAGCCGCCTGCTCAACACCGGCCCCACCGTCCTGGTCAGCAGCCGCCACGGCGCGCAGCAGGATGTGATGGCCGCGGCCTGGAACATGCCGCTGGATTTCGAGCCGCCCAAGATCGCGGTGGTGATCGACAAAAACACCTTCACCCGCGGCCTGATCGAGGCCAGCGGTGAGTTCGTGATCGCCGTGCCCTGCGTGGCGCAGGCGGCCATGGTCACCGGCGTGGGCCACTGCAGCGGACGCGATGTCGACAAGTTCGAGCGTTTCGGCCTGCAGACCCAGCCAGGCTCGCAGGTGGCGGCCCCGCTGATCGAGGGCTGCCTCGCCTGGCTGGAATGTCGGCGCATCCCCGAGCCCGCACAGGAGCAGCGTTATGACCTGTTCCTGGCCGAGGTGCTGGCCGCCTGGGCCGAGGACTGGGCTTTCGCCCAGGGCCACTGGATCGAGCCCAGCAATGTGAGCCGGCGCAGCCTGCACCACCTCGGGGGCGGTCGTTATTTCAGCAGCGCAGGCTTGATCGACACACAGGCCGAATGAGGCATGGAGCAGTGCCCCGGTGCCGCCGGATGGATCCGCTGGTGTCCGGCAGGGTCTGAAGAAGAAGAAGAGAAATAAGAAACCGAGAACCGCGCCGCCGCAGCACCGATCAAGCCGCTGGCAAGACCTTGATGCGCGCGTCCTGGTACTGCACCACCTGACCGGCGCGGATCTTGGCGGTCTTGCGCAATTCCTCGCGCCCGTCCACCTGCACATGGCCCTCGCTGATGACGGCCCGGGCACGCCCACCGCTCTCCACCAGGCCATTGGCCTTCAGCAGCTTGTCCAGCTCGATGAACTCGCCGCGCAATTCGAAATCAATGTGTTGCATGGCGCCATTGTCCCAGAGTGGCATGGCCGGCACGCCGAGACCTTGGCGGCCATCTAAACTCCCGCACGCCCTTCCACCCGACGCTCGGCCAGCTGTTCCTGAGGCCAGAGCTCCCAGGTCCTAAGTACCCGCCCACGGCAGTTTCGCCGCTGAACCATGATTCCAACCCTTCGCCAAGTCTTGGCTGGCAGTCCCGCCGCCCCGGATGTCACCCATGTCCTTGAGCCGCAGGCCGCCCGGTCTCGACTGCTGCTCGGCCTGAGCCTGGCCCTGGGCCTGGGCCTGCTCTCACCTTGGCCCGCCGCGGCCGGCGAGCGCAGCGAGACGGCGATTGCCCTGCAGCTGTGGACGGTCACCCAAGCCGTGGCCGAGGTGCGCGCCTTCCATGCCCGCCC
>JAIXSD010000306.1 GCA_027484885.1 Rubrivivax sp. | reverse complement strand
GGCGTGCGGCCATGCAGGGCGATGCGCGGCAGCTGCAGGCCGGCAGCCAGCTGGAACTGCTCGGTCATCTCGCCCAGCTCCTGGGCCAGGCGCTGGCCGGCCTCGCCCTGCAAGGCCGCCGGCGGCAGCAGCAGCAGCAGTGGCAGGGCCGGCGGCAGCTGGGCTTGTGGGACGGCCGCCACCGGCTTGGCCGCCTGGGCGCGGGCGGCCTGCAGCTGCGGCAGGGCGCGGCCGCTGGCACGCTGCCAGCGGGCCGCCCACTCGGGCATCAGCAGCAGGCCGGCGGCCATCAGCAGCGCACCCAGCAGCAGGAACACGGCGGCCGGAAAGCCCGGCACGGTGGCGAACAGCATGCACACCCCGGCGGCCACCACCAGCACGCGCGGCTTGGCGCTGAGCTGGCGGCGGATGGCGTCGCCCAGATGGCGCTCGTCTTCGTCCGCAGTGCGGGTGACGATCAGGCCGGCCGCCATGGCGCCCAGCAGGGCCGGGATCTGCGCCACCATGCCCTCGCCGATGGAGAGGATGGAGTAGCTGTGCATGGCCTGGCTCAGGCTCATGTCCTGCTGCAGCACGCCCACCGAGAGCCCGCCCAGCAAATTGATGGCGATGATGATGATGCCGGCAATCGCATCGCCCTTGACGAACTTCATGGCGCCGTCGAGGCTGCCGTGCAGCTTGGATTCCATCTCCAGGGTGCGGCGCTTGCGCTTGGCCTCGTCCTTGTCGATCAGGCCAGAGCGCAGGTCGGAGTCGATGGACATCTGCTTGCCCGGCATGGCATCCAGCGAGAAGCGCGCCGCCACCTCGGCCACCCGCTCGGCGCCCTTGGCGATGACGATGAACTGCACCACGGTGATGATCAGAAACACCACCAGGCCCACCACCAGATTGCCGCCGGCCACCAGCTTGCCAAAGGTGTCGATGATGTGGCCGCCGTTGGCGTGCAGCAGGATCTGGCGTGTGGTGGCGATGGACAGCGAGAGCCGGAACAAGGTGGTGATCAGCAGCACGCTGGGGAAGACCGCAAACTCAAGCGGGCTGCTGATGTAGATGGCCACCAGCAGCAGCACCACGCCCATGGCGATATTGGCCGCCACCAGCAGATCGAGCAGCCACAGCGGCAGGGGCAGCACCATCAGGGCGATGATGGCGATCACGCCCGCCACCAGCAGCAGGTCGACGTAGCGCGCCAGCAGGCTGTCTTCGCCCAGGGCTGCGGCGCCGCCTTGGCGGAAATAGGCTTGCAGCGCGCTCATCGCGTGACGCTGCTCGTTGCGGGGGCGCCGCCCGGCGCCGCGGCCACCCAGTCCCGCAGGCCCTGGTAGGCGCCCAGCACCTGCTGCACATAGGCCCGCGTCTCGGCGTAGGGCGGCACGCTGCGGCCATGGCGCTCCACCGCCCCTTCACCGGCGTTGTAGGCCGCCAGCACCAGGCGCAGGTCGTTGCCAAAGCGGGCTTGCAGGGTTTTCAGATAGGCCGCGCTGGCCTCGACATTCAGCGGTGCCTGCATCAGCTCGCGCACCGGGTCTTTCAGGCCGAAGCGCTTGGCCGTGGCCGGCATCACCTGCATCAGGCCGCGTGCGCCAGCGGGCGACACGGCTTGCGTGTTGTGGCGCGATTCCACATGGGCAATTGCGTGCAGCAGCAGGGGGTCGATGTCGTGCCGCTCGGCGGCGGCGCTCAGGGTGGCGGCCACCCCGACGATGCGCTGTGTCTGGCCGGCCTGGCCGTTCTTGGCGGTGATGGACGCGCGGTGGGTTTGGTGTGTGGTCGCGGCGACGGGGACCTCGGTCAGTGGCTGGGTGCTCGTCTGCAAGGAGCCCAGCTGCAAGGTGCCGGAGACCGGGCTGCCCTCATACAGGGCCAGCTGGGCCGAACGGCCGGCCGCAGCGGCCGATGCAGATGTGGGCTCGGTCTGTGCCAGTTCGGCACAGCTTTGTTCAATCAGGCGGAACTTGCTGCCGCTGTGGAGCTGGCGGTGGCTGGGCGCGGTGATGGCGTCGGCCGTTGAAGGCAGGCTGCAGCTCATGGCCTGCAGGGCCAGCGGGGTGACACCCAGACACGCAGCGAGCAAGGCCCGCGTGGGCTGCAGGCCGCAGCGTCGTGCGCTGGAGACCGAAGGCATTTCCGGCACGGCCAGGCGACCATGCGCGCGGTCCACCGGGTGACCACTGTCTTGTGGGTACTGCATTTTTTGACCACTCCCTGAATGCCTCGCACTATCCCGGCGCGATGTGCTGGCTTCAAGACCCGGAAGCGGAGTTTGTAATCAAGTGTGAGCGTCAGTGGGTGGTTCGCAACTTCGCCTGCAGGTGTGTAAATAGCGGGTTAGCTGGACATCCCCCCTAGGACATAGTTGCTTACAAAAGATACGAGTCTGTCATCGGCAGCCTGTCGGCCCTGCTTCAAAGTGTGCGTTTGTTCACGCGCTCTTGCGCGTGGTCGGTCCTGGCCCTGCTTCGCTTGAGTAGCGACAGCAGCCCCTTGCAAGCGCACAGAAAGCACGAGATGGCCGAGAGCGGCGGCGACAAGACCGAGAAGCCCACACCCAAACGACTGCTGGACGCGCGCAAGAAAGGCGATGTGCCCAAGAGCCGCGACCTGGGCACGACGCTGACCCTGTTGGTGTGGCTGGGTTTGTTCGCCGCTCTGTTGCGCCCTGCAGCGCAGCGCCTGCAGGCGCTCAACGAACAGCTGTTCCACGCCCTGGCTCAGGGCTGGGATGCCGGTGGCTTCATTCTGGTGGCGCGCTCCCTGGGTGGGGCGGCGCTGGAGAGCCTGCTCTGGATCTGCCTGCTCCTGTTGCTGCCCGTGGTGGCGGTGGGCCTGCTCAGCGAGTTTCTGCAAGTGGGTGCGATCTGGGCCATGGACAAGGTCACGCCCAAGATGGAGCACCTGAACCCGGCAGCTGGCATCAAGCGCATGTTCTCGATGGACAGCCTGGTCGAGCTGCTCAAGAACATCATCAAGGCCAGCCTGCTGCTGTTCCTCGCCTGGCTGCTGGTGCGCTCGCGCCTGCCGCAGTGGCTGGGCTTGGCGCGCCAGGGCGGCGAAGACCCGCGGCCCCTGGCGGCCCTGCTTTGGGATGCCAGCTGGCGCTTGTGCGCCTGGGCCTTGTGTGCCTTTTTGATCGTGGCCTTGTTGGACCTGCTGTGGCAGCGCCACTCCTTCACCAAGAAGATGCGCATGAGCCTGCGCGACATCAAGCAGGAGTACAAGGACAACGAGGGCGATCCCATGATCAAGGCCCAGCGTCGCCAGGCCCATGCCGAGTGGGCGCAGCAGAACTCGAACCAGGCCGCCCGAACGGCCAATGCGCTGATCGTCAACCCCACCCATGTGGCCATCGCCATCGACTACGAGCGCGAGCGCTGCCCGGTGCCCCTGATCAGCGCCAAGGGCGAGGGCGATGTGGCCGCCGGCATGCGCGCCGCGGCCGAGCAGGCGGGCGTGCCCATCGTGCGCAATGTGCCCCTGGCCCGTGATCTGCTGGCCCGCGCCGAGGTGGGCGAGGCCATCCCGCCCGATCTGTTCGACATCATCGCGGAGGTGATCCTCTGGGCTGCCGAGGTGCGTGAGGACTTGGCGCGGGCTTCAGAGCCCGCCGCAGGCACGCAGACCGTGCCGGGCGCCGAGGCAGACCCCTCCGCGAGACGCAGCCCGGCCCCTGGTGAAGACCTGACGCCCTATGCCGCACTGCGTGGGCGTTATCGCCCCGAGCCCTCTGCCGTGGCTGCGAATGCGGACAACCCTAGTTGGGGCCGTTCCTGACTGCCGATGGTCCTGACTTACGAAAGCGAGTTGAAAGGCGTGAAATTCATTCCGTCGGCACTGCAAGCCAAGCCCACGAGTTGCCAACCGGTGATCCGTGGACTCAAGGCAGCGGCCCTCAAGCAGCTCGCTTCCGACAGGAAGTGAACCTTTGTTTTCAAACCCGGCCTTGCCACCAGGTCTTCTCAACCAACGACCGGCCAAGGCCCCCTCAGGAGAATTGCAATGTCTGGAGCTTTGAACAGCGTGGTGGGTGGCGGTGGTGGTCTGCTGAGCAGCATCGGCAGCGTCATCGGTGGTGCGTTTGGCGGCCCGCTGGGCGCCATGATCGGCCAAGCCGTGGGCAACCTGGTCCAGTCGGCCATCGGCGATGCCATCAAGGACGGCATCAATCAATTGCAACAGCAGCACGGCATGCCCAAGTTCCTGGGCGACCTGATCAAGGACCGCGCCGACAACATCCTCGGCGGCCTGCGCAACAACGCCGTGCCGGCCGATGTGCAGAGCCTGGCTCAGCAGCAGTTCGGCGGCGCCATCGCCAAGTTCAAGACCGACTTCCAACAAGACTTCGTGCAGTCCGTGCTGGGCAACCGCAAGGCCCAGGGCAGTGGCGAAGAGTCCGACGGCGCCGGTGGCTGGCTGCAAGCCATTGCCAAGGCCATGGGCCAAGCCCTGGGCGACAAGGCCAAGCACTTGGTGGAGCTGTCGTCCAAGATGACCGATCTGCAGCAAGCCAAGTCCACGGCCACCGACCCCAAGGTCAAGCAGGAAGAAGACGGCAAGAACGCCCAAGAGTTCAACAAGACCATGACCGAGTTCCAGGCTACCGGCCAGGAATACAGCATGTTGAACAGCGTGTTTTCGACCGCGATCAAGTCGCTGGGCGAAGCCCTGTCTTCGATGGCTCGCAAGCAGTAAGTCTGCGAGAAGGCCCGGGGCTTTTGGCCCCGGGTGCGGGCGCCCGCGAGGGTGCCCTGCGGCGGAGGGAGCTTTGGCTCTCTTCGCCGTTGGTGTTTGTGGCGCTCGTGTGGCTGCGGTTCATGGGTGTGCTGTGGTTCAGTTTCAATCCAGAGTGAGGGAGTTTTGTCATGCAAGTCCAAACCTTCGGTTCAGCCCCGGCACCCAGGCCAAGTACCGCGATGCCCAGCCATCCGGCTGCGCGTCTGCTTGTCGTCGCCCTGCTCGTGGCCTTGAGTGCGTGCGGAGGTGGTGGCGGCGGCGAAGCCCCTGCGCCAGCGCCCGCCCCTGCACCCGCACCCGCACCCGCACCCGCACCTGCGCCTGCGCCTGCGCCTGCGCCTGCGCCTGCGCCCGATCCAGCTTTGCCCGGCGCGCTGGGCCTGCTGGTGCGCGACCCGGCGGACACGCGTGTCGATGCGCAGGTGCTGGATCTGGCGACGGGGCAACAGGTCGACCTACCGCGCAGCGCGCGAGCGCAGGCACTCGGCGTGTCAGATGCCTGGGCGGTCAGCCGGCCCACACGGGAACTGATCCGCGAAGACGGGGCCGAGACTGTGGACATCTTCAACTGGCCCGCGCTCACACTCGGGGCCAGTTTCAAGCTTGCGACGCAGACCAGCCCTGACGAGAAGGCCAAGCTCTTGCGCCTGCGCATGTCGCACGATGGCAAGTACCTGGCAGCCTATGAATTCGCCACCAACTCCTCTCGCAAGACGCGGGCTCTGGTCTTCAATCGGCAAGGCCAGATTTTGTTGACGGGCTCCTATCAAGAAGCGGATGGCGGCGGTGGTTTTGACTGGCTGCCGGACGGTCGTCTCGCGTACTTCGAGAGGGGTCAGGTTTTGATCTACGACCCGGTTCAGAATCAGTCGGCCGCTGTGGCCATCCAGTTCCCGCCGGAGGCCCGTGCCGGCAATGAGAACCTGGCGGTCAGCCCGGACGGCAGGACCCTGGCCATCGTCAAATGGGCGGCTCTGCGCAACAGCAAGGGCGAGACCCGTGAGCTGCCTGTGTTGTACCGTGTGCCGGTTTCAGGCGGTGCTGTGAGCGTGGTCGCTCAAGCCAGCCCGGAGCGGGTGGATGACCCGGTGCGTCTGTCCATGCTCGACCTGTCCTGGTCGGCGGACGGTCAATGGCTGAGCTTTGTCGCGCAGGTGGGCGATGACCGCTACGGTGGCGGCCTGGGCGTCAGCGGATGCCCCTTGGCCTATGCCGTGTCTGCCACAGCCTCCACGCCCAGCTTGATCGATGGCGTTCGTGACAGCGACAAGGCTTTGCGAGCCGCCAACACGGGGGGCGGGCGCGAGGCGGTGTACAGCTGCGGCATGCTGAGCTGGTTCTGATGCCTGCGCATGAATCGGCTGCGTCTCGGGAACCCGGGCCTGAGCCTGGATGCCGAGCCCAGCCGCGCGGCGGCCGACGTGTCGTGCCGCGCTGAGCGTCAGCACCCAAGCCGACGCCCACGAATTGATCAAGCCAGCAGGCCAGGGAGGGAAGCTCCATCATGTTCTCCATGCGTTTTCTGAAACCTTCAGCCGGGCCAAGGTCTCGGCCAACGAGCCCTCTTCGTCTCCGCCTGCGAGCCCACGCCCTGATGTGGCGCCTGGCCCTCGCTCTGCCGGTGCTGCTGGCACCGCAGGCGCAGGCCCAGGTCTTGAATCCCATGCCGCTTGCCGAGGCGGGTGCGGATTCCCGCACGCCTGTCGCCGGTTTCTCGATCTCCTCGGGCCTGCGCCTGGCGGCCGATGGCGCCGAGCAGTG
>JAIXSD010000272.1 GCA_027484885.1 Rubrivivax sp. | reverse complement strand
CGGATGGACTCCGCCTCAGGGAACAGGGCTCGCACGCGCGCCAGCGGCACGCCGCGCACATCGGCATTGCGTGGATTGTCGACGATGAAGTCATACCAGAGCACGGCGCCGCCCGGCTTCAGCCAGCGCCACATGGCCTGGGCCACGGCCTCTTGCACGCCATCACTCAGGATGGACGAGAACACCGTGGACTGCAGGATCAAATCCTGGCTCTGTGGCTCGATGGCGGCCGCCGAGGCATCGCCCAGGTGCAGCTGCAGCGCCGCGGGCAGAAACTCGCGCGCGGCAGCGTGACGCTCGGGCAGCAGTTCCACACCCTGCAGATGCTCGGGCCGCAAGCCCAGGCGCAAAAACTCCAGCAAATTGCCACCGGCGCCACAGCCCACCTCGGTCAGCCGCCAGTCCGCCACGGCGCCGGGTCGCACCGCCAGCTCGCGCAGCAGGGCGCGCTGGCGCTCCTGCAGCATCTGCCAGACCTCGGGCCGCAGCAGGCTGTAGCGGTCCCCCAGGCCGGCCGCGGCACGGCGCTGGTAGCGCTGGGCGATGGCGTCGAGCTCGGTCTGGCGCTGCTGGATCATGGCTGTGCACCCTCGCGCTCAGCCCTCGGCGCCAAAGCAGACAGAAAGCGCCGCGCCAGCACCGGATAGCTGTGCTCGGCCAGCACGAAAGCGCGGCCGCGCTCGCCCATGGCGGCGCGCTCTTCGGCGCTCAGGGCGGCCAGGCGCAGCACACCATCGGCCACCGCCCGCGCATCCTCGGGTGGCACGGTCAGGCCGGCGCCCGCTTCGCGCACCGGGTCATTGCCGGCCTCCACCGAATGCAGCACCGGCCGGCGCGCCATCATGTAGTCCATCAGCTTGTTGGGGGCGATGCCGAAGCGGTAAATCGGCGTGCGCTGCCAGCCGATGTAGGCGATGTCAAAACGGGCCAGCAAGGCGGGGATCTGTGCCTTGGGGATGGCGTCGAAACAGCGCACCTGGCTCAGGCCCTCGGCCGCCACCCGGGCCTGCAAACGCGCCTTCTCGTGGCCGCCACCGACCATGACGATGGCCACGCGCCGAGCCGGGCTGCCCTCGGGCGCCTGCTGCAGCAGCCGGGCCGCATCAAGCAGCACATCGAGCGCATTGGGCAGGCCGTGCGAGCCGGCATAGCCCAGCACCAGCTGGCCCTGCGCTGCCACAGCATCCAGGTGCGCAGCCAGCTCGCCCTGCAGCGGCACGGCTGGCGCCGTGTCGGACCACTCGTCGAGCGCGATGCCATTGGGCACGATGTGCAGCTTGCGCAGGTCCAGGCCATGGGCGGCCATGTGCTCATGCACCTTGGGCAGCATGGACACCACCACATCGGCATCGCGGTAGGCGTCGTTCTCGGCCTTCTGGCAAAGCATGGCGAAGGGGTGGCGCGGCGACATGCCGGAGAGCTCGATCGGCGACAGAGGCCAGAGGTCGTGCACCTCGTAGACCAGCTGGGCGCGGGCCAGCTTTGCGATCTTGCGCGCCACCCAGATGTCCATGGGATAGGTACTGGATGCAATCACCGCATCGGGCTGAAAGCCCTCGGCCAAGTTCTTGCCATCGCTCCAGACCTGGCGGCAAAAGGAGCCGATATTGCGCAGGCGCCCCAGGCCATTGCCTTGGTACTCGGGCGTGTCGTACCAGCAGTAGTGCACGCCGTCGATGATCTGCACGCCCGGCTGCGGCTCGGTGGCGCGCACATGCGATTTGACCGAACCCAAGATCAGCACCTGGTGACCCATGCGCACCCATTCCCGCGCCAAGTAGAAGGGGCGGAACTCCATGCCGTGCTGAGGTGAGCCGGCGTAATGGTTGATGAGCAGGATCTTCACGGGGCAGACAGTTCTTTCAATCGGGTCAGGAAGCGCTGCACCGCCGGAGCAAACAAGCCATGGCGGGCCACCCAGTCGCGGTTGGCCGCAGCGGCAGCGGCGGTGTCCAGCGCCAGCAGGCGCGCCGGCAAAGCCTCGATGGCAGGGGCATCCTCGGGGTCCAGGATCAGGCCTCGGCCGGGCCCGGCCAGCAGCTCGTGGTTGGCCGGCAGGTCCGAGAGCAGGGGCACGCAGCCATGGGCCATGGCCTCCAGCACCGACACGGCCACCGAATCACTCTGCGGCAGGCTCAGGTACCAGCGGGCGCGGGCGTAGTGCTCGGCCTGGCGCTTGGCGTCCAGGCGGCCGACAAACTGGATGCGCCCGGCCAGATCGGCGCCCAGGGCTTGCGCCTGGGCCTCCAGGGCCGCGCGCAGCGAGCCGTCGTTGGCGATCGCCAGTTGGGCCTCGGGCTGCTGGCGAGCGATGGCCGCAAAAGTCTCGATCACTCGCTCGGGGCGATAGATGGGCTCCAGCCCCCGGTTCGCAAAAAACAGCCAGGGCTGCTTGCGGGCCGGCGGCTTGGGCATGGCTTCCAGGCCGAAGGGAAAAGTCATCACCTCCCCTGCCCCCAAGTCCTTCATCCGGGCTGTCATGTGCTGAGAGTCCGAGGTGCACAACGTGCAAGCCTTCAAGACCTTGCGGGTGAGCCAGCGGTAAGGCCAGCTCTGCTCGGGGGTAACGAGGATGTCGCTGCCCCAGGCCGAGCCAGCGATGCGGGCGCGCAGGCGCCAGCCGCGCCGGGCCATCCAGGCCAGGGTGCCGTGCGAGGTCAGGTAATGGGCATGCAGCCAATCGGCATCGACACGGGCCAGCCATTCCGCCAGCGCCGGCAACTGCTTCAGCAAGGCCACATTGCCGCCGCCATGCGCCGGGTCGGTGTTCATCGCATAGCGCCGCGCTGCCGGCAGCAAGGCCTCAAACTCGGGCAGAAAGCCCCGCGAGGACGCCGCCCACAACTCCACCTGCGGCGCCAGCGCCCGCGCCCATTTCAGCAGGTGCGGGCTCTCGCCATCACCGATCAAGACCAGGCGCAAGGACTTCAATTCACTCACGCCTGCACCTCGTCAGCGCCATTCGGCAAAGCGCCGGCCCAGGCCTGGTAATGCGGCTGCAGCTCCGGGTGCTGGGCCAGCAGGCGCGCGTCCATGCGCCGCGTGTCACCGACCTGCTGGGCCGGGTTGCCGGCGATGATGGCGAAATCCGGGAACTCGCCGCTGACCAGGGAGTAAGCCGACACGATGCAGCCCTTGCCCAGCCGGGTGCCGGGCAGCAGCGTGGCATGGGCGCCGACAAAGCAATAGGGGCCGAGCGACACCGGCGCCTTGAAGTAAGCCTGCTTCTGGGGCGTGCTGACATAGGCCCGGCCGTAGAGGCGGATGGCCGCATGGCTGGAATGGCTGAACAGGCCGGTGAAAAAGCCAATCTGGCAGCCCTCGCCAATGCGCAGACCGCCGCTGGCATCGAGCACGCTGAAATGTCCGATGAAGACATGGTCGCCCACATCCAGCGCCGGCCGGTCGAACACCTCGCTGGTGTTGCTGATGCGGGTGTTGGGCAAAAAGACCCCGTCACCGCGCACAAAGCCCCAGACCATGCGCGTGCCCCACAAGCGCGAAGCCAGCAGCTTGAGCGGCTGCCAGGCGCGCCGCCACAGGG
>JAIXSD010000487.1 GCA_027484885.1 Rubrivivax sp. | reverse complement strand
TGGCTGTGGATCAGGAAGAATCCTCGGCAATTGTTTTCCCGTCACGGCATGTTCAACCCCTTGGTCAGTCATCGTCAGCAGCGTGTGCTGCGCCGCCATATCGCATGGCTGGATTTCATTCTTCGCGCCGCGGCCGGCATGCCGCGCTGGTTGCCTGCGGGCGAGCAGCGCCGCTGGCATGAAGAGCAGGCCTTGAACCGCTGGTACCGGCAGGGGGCGAGGGCATGAGCGAGCAGAAGCGGCCTGAGCTGGCAGGGTCGGCCGACTCGCTGGAGTTGGTGGACACCGTGCCCTTGGCCTTGACATCGTCGGAGCCGGCCGAGACCTCGGCGACCTGGGTCTTGCTGCGGGGTCTGTCGCGCGAATCGGGGCATTGGGGCGAGTTTCCGCGCCTCTTGCTGCGCAAGATCCGTGAGCAGCAGCCCGGTGCCCAGCTGATCATGCTGGACCTTCCGGGCAATGGCATGCTGCACCGCCAATCCAGCCCCAGCGAGGTGCCGGCCATGGTGGAGGCCTGCCGTGCGCAGCTGGCGCGCTTTGGTGTGCAGGGGCCTGTCCATGTGCTGGCCATGTCCCTGGGTGCCATGGTGGCCAGCGACTGGATCGGCCGCTACCCCAGCGAGGTCTGCGCAGGTGTGTTGATCAACACCAGCCTGCGCCCCTTCAGCCCCTTTTATCGCCGCTTGCGGCCGCTGAACTACGTGACCTTGCTGATGCTGAGCCTCAGCCGCCTGGGCTACCGCCAGCGCGAGGCCAAGGTCTTGCGCATGACCACGCGATTGCTCAAGCAGCCCGAGGAAGTGCTGGACCACTGGGTGGCCTTGCAGCGCGAGCGGCCGGTGGGCGTGCGCAACACCGTGCGCCAGCTGCTGGCTGCCGCGCGCTACGAAGCCAGCCGGCGCCGCCCGGCGGCGCCCATCCTGCTCTTGTGCAGCAAGGCAGATCGCCTGGTCGACTGGCGCTGCTCACAAGCCATCAGCCGGGCCTGGGGTGCGCCTTTGCGCCTGCATGAGCATGCCGGGCATGATCTGCCGCTGGACGATGGCCCCTGGGTCGCGCAGGCCGTGGGCGACTGGCTCAAGATGCGTCGCATGCAGGGCCTGGATCACGGCGAGTGGCATTGAAAGAGGCGAAGGAGAGGGCGAGCGCTTCGTCCCAGGTCGGCCAGGGCCTGTTTGCAAGGCCCAGACGCAAAAAAGCCCGCTTGCGCGGGCTTTTTGACTTTGCACCAGAACTGGTTGTTAGGCGGCCAGCGCCTTGATCTTTGCCGACAGACGGCTCTTGTGACGAGCAGCCTTGTTCTTGTGGAAGATGCCCTTGTCAGCGACCGAGTCGATCACCGATTGAGCGGTCTTGAACAGTTCGGCGGCCTTGGGCTTGTCGCCAGCGATCACGGCCTTTTGCACGTTCTTGATGACCGTGCGGAAATGGGAGCGCAGAGCCGTGTTGGCTGCGTTGAGCTTGATGTCCTGGCGAGCGCGCTTGAGGCCCGATGCCGTACGGACGGTCTTCTTGACTTTGGAAGAGGATGCCATGCTGTAAATCTACCCAGTTGGTGCAAAGACCGCGAGTATAGCACTGAAATAACAGTGAAACAAAGGCCCATGCGGCGTTGGCCGCTCGAAAGCGACGAGGGCGCACATCATAATGCGTCGCCCGGCTGGCCATCAAGCGCGCCGTGGCCTGCCTTTGTTGCGCTGAGCTTGCGGTTGGATTGCAGGCGGCTGATGGGGTGGGCGAGCGAATCTGTTTTCGCGTATCCCGCTGCGCCGCTGGCTGGATTTGCCATGGCCTCTGTTCTTTCGTTTTGTTTGAGCTTGCTGCGCACCGCGCAGCGGCTGTCTTGCTCTTGATTGAGTCTGTGTCGACCATGAATTTACTGCGCGCTGCGTCCCTGATCTCCATCTTCACCCTGGTGTCGCGCATCACCGGGCTCATGCGCGAGCAGATGGTGGCGGCCATGTTCGGTGCGGGTGTGCTGTCGGATGCATTTCTGGTCGCCTTTCGCATTCCGAATATGTTGCGTCGCCTGTTCGCGGAAGGCGCCTTTTCACAGGCCTTTGTGCCGGTGCTGGCGGCCACCCGCGCCAAGCATGGCGATGAGGCGACCCGCGATTTGATTGACGCCGTGGCCTCGGTGCTGGCCTGGGCCTTGGCGGCCACTTGCGTGATCGGCGTGCTGGCGGCGCCGGCGCTGGTCTGGATGCTGGGCTCCGGCATGCCGGACAAGGGGCAGGACGCGGCCGTGGTGATGACGCGCTGGATGTTCCCCTACATCGGCTGCATGTCCATGGTGGCCTTGGCCGCCGGCATTCTCAACACCTGGAAGCGATTCATGGTGCCGGCGGTGACGCCGGTGATCCTCAACCTCTGTGTGCTGGCTTTTGGCTGGTGGATGACGCCGGTGGTGGCGGATTGGGGCTACCCGCCGATTTACTCGATGGCTGTCGGGGTCATGGTCGGTGGCGTTCTGCAATTGCTGATTCAGTTTCCGGCGCTGAGCCGCATCGGCGTGCGCCCGCGTATTGCGTTTCGCCCCTCGGGCCTGCGTCGCGCCAGCACCCATCCCGGTGTGGGTACCATCTTGCGGCAGATGGGGCCGGCCCTGCTTGGCGTGGGCGTGGCCCAGTTGTCCTTGTTGATCAACACGCAGATCTCCAGCCATATCGCCGAGGGTGCCACCTCCTGGCTCAACTATGCCGACCGCCTGATGGAGTTCCCCATGGCCTTGCTGGGCGTGGCCCTGGGTTCGGTGCTGACGCCGCAGCTCTCGGCGGCGCAGGCCAAGGACGATGGCCAGCAGTATTCCGATCTGCTGGATTGGGGCTTGCGCCTGGTGCTGCTGTTTGGCCTGCCTTGCGCCGTTGCCTTGCTGGTGTTTGCCGAGCCGCTGGTGGCGGTGCTTTATCACCGCAAGGCGTTTTTGGCGGTTGATGTGGTGAACACCGGCCATGCCGTCATGGGCTGGGGTGTGGGCTTGCTGGGTTTGCTGGCCATCAAGGTGCTAGCGCCAGGCTTTTATGCCAAGCAGGACACGCGCACGCCGGTGCGCATCGCCATCGGCGTGCTGGCCCTGACGCAGCTCTTCAATTTGATTTTTGTGCCCTTGGTGGGTGTGGCGGGGCTGGCCTTGTCGATCGGCCTGGGTGCCATGGTCAATGCCTTCTGGCTGCTGCGCGGCCTGCGCCGGCAAGGCAGTTACCGGCCGGTGGCCGGCTGGTGGCTGTTTGCGTTCAAGGTGGCGCTGGCCAGCGCCGCCATGGGCCTGTTGCAGTGGCAGTTGGCGCAGCGTCTGGATTGGATCGCGCTGGGCAAGACCGAGGGTCTTCGCGCGCTGTGGATGGCGGGCAG
>JAIXSD010000013.1 GCA_027484885.1 Rubrivivax sp. | reverse complement strand
GCCGCCGATCAGGCCTACGCCCGCGCCGTGGCCACTCTGCGGCCCACCTTGCTCGCCACCATGATGCGCCAGCCGGTGCCGGCCGCCGTCTGGCGCCGCGCCCGCGTGACGCACCATTTGCGCGGTGTCGAGGTGCAAGAGGGCGACAAGATCATCGTCGGCATCGTCTCCTGCGCCGCACAGAACCCGGGCGACCACACCATCATGTTCGGCGGCGACCGCTATGACGCGGTCGACCCCGCGCCCCTGCACGCCTGCCCCGGCTACGCCATGGCCGTGGGCGTGATGCTGGGGGTGGCCGCCGGCCTGCTGGAAGCCGGCGTGCTGCGGGCGACGCCGTCGCCGACGGTGTTGGCGGCGCAGCTGGGTTGAGATGGAACGGGCGCCGATGGCGCCCATCCGCCGCTCACCCTTTTAGAGCTGCTTGCGCAGCTCCCGCGCCTTCGCCAGATGCCAATCCATGCCCATGGTGAAGAAGGCGGCTTCCGCCTCGTCCAGCAGGCCTCGGGCGGCCCCTGATTCGCCGCGCTGCAGGGCCAGCTCGGCGGCGCAGAGTTCGGTGGCGGCGCGTTCGTGCATGGAGCCGCGGCCTTGTGCCACGGCGTGGGCGGCGGCCAGGCAATGCGTCACCCGCTCGGTCTGGCCTTGGCCTTGCGCCAGGCGGGCGGCGGCGCGGTAGGCCATGGCCACACCGATCCAGTCGCTTTGGCGGCCGCGGCGCAGGGCCTGGGCCATGTGCTGGCGGGCCAGGCCGGTCTCGCCCTGCTGCACCAGGATGTCGGCCAGCCAGCCGTGGTTGAGTGAGCTGAACAGGCCGCCGCCGCGCGGGCTCAGCCAGGCCACGGCTTCTTCCAGGGCCTGGCGCGCCAGGGGGCAGCGCCCGCCCATCCAGGCGCCGTAGGCGCCGGCGGCATGGCCCATGGCAAAGGTGAACAGGCTGCGCACCTGGGCGCCGACGCGGTGGGCCTCGGCCGCACAGACTTGCGCCTCGGCCCAGCGCCCCTGCCACAGCAGCACGGCAGCACGCCAGCCCTGGACGGAGGCCTCGACGGCATGGTTGCTGCCCTGTACCAGGCTCAGTGCCTCGTCGAACGCAGCCTCGGCCGCGCTGAAGTGGCCCTGGTCGCCCAGCACATAGGCCCGGCAGGCCAGGGAGTAGGCCAGGCCAATGGGCGGGCGCCGCGTGGCCGGCCGGCCGCTGCCACTGATCGGGCGCGGGCGCAGCTGGGCGATGGACTGATCGAGCAGTTCCAGGGCGGGCGCGTACTCGCCCGTGGCGGCGCGGATCTGGCCGAG
Source organism: Rubrivivax sp. (assembly GCA_027484885.1). GTDB lineage: Bacteria > Pseudomonadota > Gammaproteobacteria > Burkholderiales > Burkholderiaceae_C > Paucibacter_A. Next base: position 10,366 of record JAIXSD010000013.1, on the reverse strand, counting down.
GGTGCCGGTCATCTGCGCCAGCAGGGCCTGGTCTTGCAGGCGTTGCGCCTGGTCCAGGCTGCGCAGGCAGATCTGCAGGCCGGCACGGGCCTCGCCCAGGGCATAGCGCACATAGCCCAGCCAGTACTGACTGCGCGCCATGGCGGTAGGGTCGCCGCTGAGGGCGGCCAGGCCGGTGGCGTGCTGCAGCACGCGCAGATCGGCGCGCGAGGCGTCGAACACGCAGGCTATGCCGAAGCGGTGGGCGATGGCGATCCAGCGCTGGTGCACCTCTTCGCTGGGGGGCAGATGCTCCAGGGCGGCCAGGGCGGCGCGGTATTGCTTTTTGGCCCGGTCCAGGGCCGAGCTGGCCAGGGCCTGGTCGCCCGCTTGCTCGGCATGGTGGGCGGCGTCTTGCCACTGGCCGGCGGCGCCGCCGTGGTAGGCCAGCAACTCGTGCGCGGGCTCCTGGCCGCCCAGGACCAGCTGCGCGCGCAGCTCGGCGGTGATGTGGCGGTGCAGGGCCTGGCGCTCGTGCAGGCCGGTGCTGTCGTAGATGACGTCACGGGTGATGCCGTGCTTGAAGCGCAGCAGGCCCGGCTGCTCGGCCGGGAAGATGAAATCCAGTTCGGCCAGCTCCAGCACCACCGGGTCTTTTTCGCAGCAGCCGCTGATGCGCTCGAACAACCAGGTCGGGATGACCGCGCCGATCACCGCGGCCACGCGCAGCAGCTGGGCCTGGGCGGGCGGCAGGCGGGCCACCCGCGATTCAATCAGCGAGGCCAGCCAGGCATGGCCGCCGCTGGCCGGGCTGAGGGCGGCGGGTGCTTCCTCGGCGGCGCGCAGGCTGACGCTGCCGCGTTGGTGGGCCAGGGCGTGGCACAGCTCTTCAATGAACAGCGGGTTGCCGCCGGCGTGGCGCTGCACCTCGGCGCTGATGAAGGGGTCGGTGCCGGGCAGCAGCTGGGCGATGGCCTGGCGCGCCTCTTCTTCCGTGAGGGGCAGCAGCTCGTGGTGGTGCAGGGCTTCGGCGGCTTCGTGGCCGTGGTGGATGGGCAGCAGCAGGGCCGGGGTTTCGGTCACCACCGCGGGCCGGGTGGCGCTCAGCAGCATCAGCGGCAGGCCGCGGCGCTCGGCCTCGGCACGCAGGCGGTGCAGCAGGGCCAGGCTGGCGTCATCGGCCCATTGCAGATCGTCGATCAGCAGCAGCAGCGGCCCCTGGCCAGCCAGTTGCAGGAGCAGCTGCAGCACCGCCTCCTGCCGCTCCTTGGCCGGGCCGCGCAGCACCGCGTCGGCCTCGGCCGAGCCCTGGCGCTGCAGGGTGCGCAGCATTTGCAGATAGGGTTGCAGCGGCTCGGCGCTGAGGTAGCTTTCGCAGTAGCCGCGCAGCACGCGGCAGTCGCGGTCGGCGGCGCGGCGCAGGAACTCTTCGGTCAGCCGGGTCTTGCCCACGCCGGCGCTGGCGCGCAGGCTCAGCCATTGCGGCTGGCCGGCGCAGGCCTGATCGAGGCGCTGCTCCATCAGGGCCAGCTCGGCGGCGCGGCCGACAAAAGGCGCCAGGCCGCGGCGCTTGCTGGCCTCAAAGCGCCGGCCGATGCTGACCTGGCCCAGGATGCTGTAGACCGCCAGCGGCGTGGCCCGGCCTTTGAGCGGCACCAGGCGGCGTTCGCTGGTCTGGAAAAAAGGGTGCAGCGGGCCCAGGGTTTCGGCGCTGACCAGGATCTCATCGGCGCAGGCTTCGTCGGCCAGGCGCGCCGCGACATTGGGGGTGTTGCCGAGCAGCTCGAAGCGGCCGCGCATGGCGTCGCCCTCTTCGATCAGCACCATGCCGGCATGGATGCCGGTGTGCAGGCTCAGGCCTTGGCCGGCCGGCCAGGCGGCCGCGGCGGTTTGCGGCTTCATGCGCCGCACGGCGTGGTGCAGCTCCAGCGCCGCCTCGGTGGCGCGGCGGCCGTCGTCCTCGCCGGCCTGCGGGTGACCGAAGATGGCCAGCACGCCGTCGCCCTGGATGCGCACCACCGTGCCGCCGTGCTTGGCGATCAGGTTTTGGTAGAGGCCGCGCACCTCAGCGAGCATGGCAGCGTAATGCTCCGCCTCCATGGCATCGGACAGCCGGGTGGATTCCGACAGGTCTGAAAACAGGATGGTGAGATGGCGTCGCTGCCCGACGGCTTGTGGCACTGGGGCGCGATCGTGAGGGTCGGGCATGGCCTGGGCGCTTTGCGACTTCGCGTTGTCCGGCCATCCTACCGCTTGGGGATGGTTCGCAGTTAACAAACCGTAACAGGTGCAGGGAAAGCGGGCAGGTCTTCTTCGCGCAGACCCAGGTAGATCGGCTCCCCGGCACGCCGGTGGATGTTGATCTTGGCGTTGTAGACGCGGTGGGCGCGGCCGTGCTTGTCGAGGATCTCGAACTCGCTGATGCCGAATTCGCCCTGACCGTTGGGTCGGCCGGTCAGATAGCAGGCGATTTCATCGATCTCGGCGCCGGCCAGGCTCAGTCCGTTCAAGGCCTTGAGCGGGCGGCGGGTGCGCTCGACAAAATCGATGCTGGCCATGCGCTGCACCTCGCCGCTGTGCTCGTCACGCATCAAGGTGTTGAACTTGCCCAGCAGGATCTGGCCCGGCAGGGCGCGCTCGATCATGCGCGCCAGCTCGATCGTGACCTGGCCGACCAAATAGCTGAAGGAGGTCGGGTTCAGGCCCTCGGATTGATAGAACTCGTAGTGCGAGCCGACATGGAAGGCCGCGCGCAACAGCGGCACCGAGTTGGGCTGGCTGGCGCGCTCGCGGGCCAGGGCGTTGTCGGCCAGGATGAATTGCAGCAGCTGGTACAGCTCGACATTGGCCTCGATGCCGCGCATGCGGTTCCAGATGTAGAAGCCATCGCCGGTGGTGGTGCGGGCGAAGTTGATGTTGATCTCGCGGTCCAGCAGCTTGGCATAGGCGGCATTGACCGAGCAGGACAGGCTGTTCAGCTGCACCACCTGCTGCAGCGGGCTGAGCAGGGAGAAGCCCACCGCGTCGAACAGGATCACCGCCCGGTCTTCCACCAGGCGGATGCCGTAGCGCGCAATGATGGCGGCCACCAGGTCCAGGCCCAGGCCGGCGTCGGGCGCGAAGGGCAGCTGGATGGTGTGCGGGCGCAGGCCCAGCTCGGCCGCGGTGCGCTCGAACTGCTCGGCACTGAGGTGGCTTTGGTGGGCCAGCAGCTCATCGAGCAGCTGGGCGCGGCGGCGCACTTCCTCGGGCGCCAGGCCCGGCGCCTGGGTGAACTCGGTCAGCAAGGGGTGGGGGGCGACCAGCAGGTTCAGGCCCTGCGGCAGCGGGGTCCAGGCGAACACCAGGTTCTCGCCCAGGTTCCACAAGGCGTAGAGCAGCTGGTCCAGCACCACGATGTTGTGGCGCACCTGGGCCTCCGCCAGCCCGGTGGGCAAGGCATAGGCCATGAAGCCGTCAAGCCATGATCTGCGCTTGCGGGATTCTTCCGTCACTCCAGCACCTCCAACGAATGTTGGCGGCATTGTCGGAGATGTGGCTCACAAAAAGGCCGAGCCGAGGCAGAGAAACACGGGGGTGCCTACGTCCATTCAGGGGGGAGGGACGCCAGCACCGGCCATGCGTCTATGGCTCGGCTCGGCAGGGTTCAGAGCGGTCGGTGGGGCAGCTGCCTCTGGCGGGGCATCGCTTCTGCATCACGAGGTCCCGTCTCAGCCGTTGCGACGTGCAGCCTTGCCATCGCTCTTGGCGGCAGCCAGCATCAGCTGCTGCATCTGGGTATTGACGCTCAGGCCCGAGACCACGACGCGCGGCAGTTGCTGCACGACCGGGGCGGGGCCGGCGGACTTACCGGTTACGACGACGCGCGGCAGTTCGGTCTTGGTGGTGCTGTCGGCAGCGGAGGCGGCCGTGGCGGCGAACATCAGGCTGGTGGCCAGGGCGGCGCTGGCGATGCGGATCAGGGTGGTGGTGGTCTTCATGATGAGTCCTTCTTGGCGGTTGGCGAAGCGGCCCAGTGCTGCTTCGATGGACTCAGTATCGAAAACCCCAGGGGGCTCAGCCATGCCTGTGCGACGAACTGCGGCCGCAGGCGATTGAATCGCCGCCGGCGCCGACAAGGGGTTAACCCTAGGCGTGAACAACTGCCGTTCTGGGGCGATTTCCGGCCTGGAGCTGCCCGCTCAGGCCGCAGCGGGGCGCTGGAGGGCCTCCCGACCTATGATGGTGGGTTTTCCCGTACTGCGAATTGATTGCCGCCCACCATGACCCACGCACACGACCCTGCCGAGACCTTACGCCCCGCTGCCGAGGCCGGTGGTGTGCTGGACGGGCCGCTGATCCGCGTGCGCGGCGCCCGCACCCACAACCTCAAGAACATCGATGTCGATCTGCCGCGCAACAAGCTGGTGGTCATCACCGGCTTGAGCGGCTCGGGCAAATCCAGCCTGGCGTTTGACACCCTGTATGCGGAAGGCCAGCGCCGCTATGTGGAAAGCCTGTCGGCCTATGCCCGGCAGTTCCTGCAGCTGATGGACAAGCCCGATGTCGATGTCATCGAAGGCCTGTCCCCGGCGATTTCCATCGAACAGAAGGCCACCAGCCACAACCCGCGCTCGACCGTGGGCACGGTGACCGAGATCCACGATTACCTGCGCCTGCTTTACGCCCGCGCCGGCACGCCGTTTTGCCCCGACCATGATCTGCCACTGGAAGCGCAAAGCATCGGCCAGATGGTCGATGCCGTGCTGGCCATGCCGGAAGACAGCAAGCTGATGCTGTTGGCGCCGGTGGTGCGCGACCGCAAGGGCGAGTTCCTTGATCTCTTCGAGGCCATGCAGGCCCAGGGCTATATCCGCTTCCGTGTCGACGGCGTGACGGTCGATGCGCCCGACTTCCCGGCGCTCAAAAAGGCCGAGAAGCACGACATCGATGTGGTGATCGATCGCATCAAGATCCGCGCCGACAACGCCGACCAGCTGCGCCAGCGCCTGGCCGAGAGCTTCGAGGCCGCACTGCGCCTGGCCGAGGGTCGCGCCCTGGTCGTGAACATGGACAGCGGCGTCGAGCAGATCTTCTCCAGCAAGTTCGCCTGCCCGATCTGCAGCTACTCGCTGCCCGAGCTGGAGCCGCGCCTGTTCTCCTTCAACTCGCCGGTGGGTGCCTGCCCGTCTTGCGAGGGCCTGGGCCAGATGACGGTGTTTGACCCCGAACGTGTGGTCGCCTTCCCGACGCTGAGCCTGGCCAGCGGCGCCGTCAAGGGCTGGGACCGGCGCAATGCCTACACCTTCTCCATGCTGGAGGCGGTGGCGGCGCACTACAAGTTTGATATCGACCTGCCTTTTGAGGAACTGCCCGAGACGGCGCGCCAGGTGCTGCTGCATGGCTCGGGCACGGAAGAGATCCAGTTCGTCTACCAGGCCGAAAGTGCGGCGGCGGGCGGCGGGACGAAGAAGCGTTCGGTCAAGCGATCGCATCCGTTTGAAGGCATCCTGCCCAATTTGCAGCGCCGCTTCAAGGAAACCGACTCCAGCGCGGTGCGCGAGGACCTGGCCCGCTACATGGCGCCCAAATGCTGCCCACATTGCGAGGGCTCGCGCCTGCGACGCGAGGCGCGCCATGTGGTGCTGCAGCCGCACGACGCCGCACCCGGTGCCAAGGGCCGCCCCATTTACGAGGTGGAGCACTCCACCCTGCGCGACTGCCTGGATTACTTCGAAGGCCTGAAGCTCAAGGGCGCCAAGGCCGAGATCGGCGACAAGGTGATTCGCGAGATCAGCTCGCGCCTGCGCTTCCTCAACGATGTGGGCCTCAACTACCTGAGCCTGGACCGCAGCGCCGACACGCTCTCGGGCGGCGAGGCCCAGCGCATCCGCCTGGCCAGCCAGATCGGCTCCGGCCTGACCGGCGTGATGTATGTGCTGGACGAGCCCAGCATCGGCCTGCACCAGCGCGACAACGACCGCCTGATCGCCACCCTGCGCCGCCTGCGCGACCTGGGCAACACGGTGATCGTGGTCGAGCATGACGAAGATGCCATCCGCGCCGCCGACTATGTGCTGGACCTGGGCCCCGGCGCCGGCGTGCACGGCGGCCGCATCATGTCCCAGGGCACGCCCAGCCAGGTGGCAGCCGACCCGGCCTCGCTGACCGGGCGCTATCTCTCGGGCGCGGCCTGCATCGAGGTCCCGCGCGAGCGCCACCGCGTGCCGGCCGATGCGGCGCACAAAAGCCTCAAGATCATCAACGCCCGCGGCAACAACCTCAAGGGCGTGACGGTGGAGATCCCGGTTGGCCTCTTGACCTGCGTGACCGGGGTGTCCGGCTCGGGCAAGAGCACCTTGGTCAACGACACGCTGTACACGGCCGTGGCCAAGAAGCTCTACCAAAGCCATGCCGACCCGGCGCCGCATGACGAGATCGAAGGGCTGGACGCCTTCGACAAGGTCATCAATGTGGACCAGTCGCCGATCGGCCGCACGCCGCGCTCCAACCCGGCCACTTACACCGGCCTGTTCACGCCCATCCGCGAGCTCTTCGCCGAGATGAATACCGCCAAGGAACGCGGTTACGGCCCGGGCCGTTTCAGCTTCAATGTGGCCGGCGGCCGCTGCGAGGCCTGCCAGGGCGATGGCGTGCTCAAGGTCGAGATGCACTTCCTGCCGGACGTTTACGTCCCTTGCGACACCTGCCAGGGCAAGCGCTACAACCGCGAAACCCTGGATGTGCTCTACAAGGGCAAGAACATCACCGAAGTGCTGGCCATGACGGTGGAGGATGCCCACCCCTTCTTCAGCGCCGTGCCTTCACTCGCGCGCAAGCTGCAGACCCTGCTCGATGTGGGCCTGGGTTACGTCAAGCTGGGCCAGAGCGCGACCACGCTCTCGGGCGGCGAGGCGCAGCGGGTCAAGCTGGCGCTGGAGTTGAGCAAGCGCGACACCGGCCGCACGCTTTACATCCTCGACGAGCCGACCACCGGCCTGCACTTTGCCGACATCGCGCTCTTGCTCAAGGTCCTGCACCAGCTGCGCGATGCGGGCAACACCATCGTCGTGATCGAGCACAACCTCGACGTCATCAAGACGGCCGATTGGCTGGTGGACATGGGCCCCGAGGGCGGTTCCGGCGGCGGCCAGCTGCTGCTCGCGGGCACGCCCGAAGAACTGGCCGCGCACGAAGGCAGCCACACCGGGCGTTATCTGAAAGCCTTGTTGCCCAAGAAGCGCGCTTGAGCTCGGTGCTGGCGCTGCCGGGCCACGGCGGCGCCGGCTGATGAAGCCAGGATCAGCGCGGGCGGCGCTTGGCCAGGAAGGCCAGGGCCAGCAGGCCGCCGGCAAACAGGGCCCAGCTCTCGGGCTCGGGCACGGCCGGCGTGGTCACCACGATGCTGGGTGGCAGCGAGGGCACACTGAAACCACCGACCGAGGGGCCGGGGTTGCTGCCGCTGAAGGTCGGCGGGCTGCTGGGCACCAGGGCGCCGGGCGTGGCGCCACTGCCGCCATCGAAGCCGGTGTTGGCGCCGCTGGCCAGCTGGGCAAAGCTGTTGCGGCCGCTGTCCGGTGCGCCGCCTCCAAGGGCACCGGCGGCGGGCGGGTCCATCTCCAGCTGGCTTTGCGGGTCATCGATCTCCTGCGCGGCCGAGGCGACATTGGTGGCCGCGGCCGGCGCCGAGGCGCGCGGCGTCATGCGCTGGATGCGGCTGACGTTGCGGCAGACCGTGGGCACCAGGATGCACTGGCCCTCTTCGCAATAGACCAGGCCGCGCTCTTCGTACTTCTGCGTCCACTTGGCGCGGCTGACCGTCTTGCAGACGTTGTTGGCGCCGAAGTGCATTTCGCTGATGGTGCTGCCGTAAATGGCCTTGCTGCCCTTGATCTCGTCGCGCTGGATGCTGACGATCTCGTCGTAATCCCGCTGGGCCATGCGCGCCTTGAGCTTGGCGCGCACCGGGGCGGGGATGTCCTGGTAGCGGTCCACGGCCGCGACCACATCACCCATGAAGGGGTTCACGCCGGGCCGATCCCACGAACAGTGGGGCAGCGTGGCGCCGGATGCAGCAAGAGCGAGCGTGGCAAGCAAGGGCATGGAGAGGGGTCCGTTGAGCGGGGCAGGGCTGGGGTCAAGCGTGAAAAAATGCCGCTGAGGTCGCGACCGCGATTCACTGTCAAGAGTGTAGTAACCCTAGGTTCCGCGGGCGGGCGAGCAACCCCCGTGACTGGTGGGTGGCGATGCTGCGGATTTCACGAATCCCTGCCACTTGTGGGTTGCGCTCCACGTTGAGCAGCCCTGGCCCCGGTTTTTTCACCGGGCTGCAGGGTGCTGGCGGGTCTGGGCCGGTTTCACTGCTATCGTTCGTGGCGCAACGCTGTTTCTTGCATTCCCAGTCTCCCTGCCATGTCTCCAGCCGCCAGCCTCCAGGTGCTTTACGTCGAGGACGATCGCATCAACATCGTCCTGATGGAAGAGGTGTTCCGGCGCCTGCCGGGTTGGCATTTGCACTGCGCCGAGGACGGCGAGCAAGCCCTGGCCCTGCTGGCCGAGCGCGCGCCCGAGGCCTTGCCTGACCTGCTGCTGATCGACATGAACCTGCCCGATATGAGCGGCCTCAGCCTGATCGAGGCCTTGCGGGCAGATCAACGCCTGGCCCCCCTGCCCTGCGTGGCCCTGTCGGCCGATGACCATGCCAGCCAGGTTGAGGCTGCGCGTGCCGCTGGCTTCAGCGATTACTGGGTCAAGCCCATCGATGTGCTGCGCCTGAGCGAGGCCTTGCAGGCCACGGCCGCGCGCCTGTCTCGCTGAAGCGTTCGGCGCACCAGGCCGACGGTCCTCTCGATCGTCCAGACGAAAAAAAGCCCGGCATGCCGGGCTTGTTCATGTCTGCAGCATCGAGGTGGTGTCCGCTTGCGGCGGCCGCCACCGCAGGCGCATCACTTCAGGTGGCTGTTGATCAGCTTGGTCATCTCGAACATATCGGCCTTGGCCTTGCCGAAGATTTCCTTCAGCTTGGCATCGGCGACGATGATGCGCTTCTGCACTTCGTCCTGCAGCTTGTTGGCCTTGATGTATTCCCAGACCTTCTTGGTCACATCGGTGCGCGGCAGCGGAGCTGCGCCCACGATGGCGGCCAGGGCGGCGCTGGGGGTCAGGGCTTTCATGAAGGCTGCATTCGGAGTGCGCTTCTTGGCGGGCGCGGCTGCCTTCTTGGCAGCAGGCGCCTTCTTGGCCGGAGCAGCTTTCTTCGCGGGAGCTGCCTTCTTTGCCGGCGCAGCAGCCTTCTTGGCGGCGGGGGCCGCGGCTGCTTTCTTTGCCGGAGCGGCCTTGGTTGCCGGAGCCGCCTTCTTTGCGGGTGCGGCCTTCTTCGCAGTTGCCATTTCAATTCTCTCCATCAAAAGTTGTTGATGTGCCGGGTCCGGGTGAAGGCCGCATAAGCCTTCATTTCTCTCTAGCACCGAGCAAGGATGATGGTACTGCGCACCTCTGGCATTGAGAAGGCTTTGCCAGGGGGAGAAGTGCTGATCTCACGCGGAAAAGACGCTTGTTTACCCTCGGTGTCGCGGGCTTGCGTCATTCAGGGCCCGCCACTGCGCGTAAACCCGGCGTCTGCATCGGTGCGCCAGAGCTGCGCAGGGCCGATGTCATCGAGGGTTTTGCAGCCGCACAAGGCCATTGCGATCTCGAATTCATCGCGCAGCAAACGCAGCGCGCGGGCCACACCCAGCGCGCCCGCCGTGGCCAGGGCATGGATGTAGGGCCGGCCCAGCAGCACGGCATCCGCCCCCAGCGCCAGGGCTTTCAGCACATCGCTGCCGCGGCGGATGCCACCATCGACCAGCAGTGGCAGCTCAGGGCCAACGGCCGCGCGCACGCGCGGCAGCAACGCGGCCGTGGGCGGCAAGGTGTCCAGCGTGCGGCCGCCGTGGTTGGAGACGATCAGGCCGGCCACGCCGCGCGCCACCGCCTCGCGTGCGTCCTCGGGGTGGTTGGCGCCCTTGAGCAGCAGGGGCAGATGGCTGTGCGCGCGCAGCCAATCAATCTCGGCCCAGGTGGCGGCGCGCGGCATCAGGCCGTCGAACAGCTCGCTCTGGCCCGGCTGCAGGTTCAGGGGCTTCTTGATACCGCCGAGATTGACCGCTCGGATCTCGGCCGGCAGCTGAAAGCCGGCGCGCCGCTCGCGGTCGCGCGCACCATGTACGGGCGCATCGACGGTCAGCACCAGGGCCTGGAAGCCGGCCGCTTCGACCCGGCGCAGCAGCTGCAGCATGAAGTCGCGATCGTCGCGCCAGTAGAGCTGGAACCACAGCGGGCCGCTGCTCGGCTCGTCGTGAAAGGCTTGGGCAATCGCCTCCATCGGCATGCTGGACTGGGCGCTCAGCACCATGCCCGCTTGCTG
>JAIXSD010000722.1 GCA_027484885.1 Rubrivivax sp. | reverse complement strand
TGGGGCTATGCCAACTTCGAGACCAACATCATGACGGGCGACCCGGTGACGCCCTTCCTGGTGGACCTGTGGCGCCTGGGCGCGCTCAAGGGCCGCGAACGCGAGGCTTACGCGGCGTTGCGCGAGAACGCCTTTGGCGTGCCGCCGCATGGCATCCGCGCGCAGGGCCGGGCGGGCAACCCCAGCTATCTGAAGCAGGGCTTTGTGCAGTACGACCGAGGCTTTGTTTCCAAGGGCATGGATGTGGACCCCCACCACGGCGCTTCGTCGACGCTGGAGTACGCCCTGGCCGATGGCGCCCTGGCCCAGATGGCCCAGGCCCTGGGCCACAAGCAGGATGCTCAAGTGCTGGCCCAGCGTGCCCTGAACTGGCGCCGCATCTGGGATGAGCGCGTGCTGGACGCGGCCACCGGCCAGCGCGGTTTCCCTCGCCCGCGCCGGGCGGACGGCAGCTGGTTCACCGAGCTGAACGGCGGCTATGACCCGCGCTCCGAGCGTGGCTTCCACGAGGGCACGGCCTGGCAGTACCAGTGGCTGGTGCCGCAGGACATCCCCGGCCTGGTCTCGGCCATGGGCGGCCAGACGCAGGCGGCGCAGCGCCTGGACCACTTCTTCGACTACGAGGCCCTGCTCGCCGATCCGGCGGCTGCGGTGCGCAAATCCTGGGTGGTGGGGCCCTACAGCTATTACAGCCAGTTCCGCTACAACCCCAACAACGAGCCCGATCTGCATGCGCCCTGGGTCTACACCCTGATCGGCCAGCCCTGGAAGACGGCCACCGTGCTGCGCGCCGCCGAGACCCTGTTCGGCAATGCGCCCAACGGCGTGACCGGCAATGACGATCTGGGCACCATGTCGGCTTGGTATCTGTTCAGCGCCCTGGGGCTCTACCCCGACATGCCGGGCAGCGGCCGCTTCCTGCTGCATGCGCCGCGCTTTGCCCGCGCCGAGATCGACCTGGGACCCGGACGCACCCTGCGCATCGAAGCGCCGGAGGCCAAACCGGGTGAGCGACGCTTTGTGGAGTCCGTCAACTGGGCGGGTGGCGCACACCATCCGGTATGGCTCTCATGGGAAGCCCTGCAGTCGGGTGCTACCCTGAGCTTCAAGCTGAGCCCGCAGCCCGACCCACAAGGTTGGGGCACGCGCGCCCGCGATTTGCCCAAAGCGCCGGCAGGGCTCAAGCCCTGAGCCCCGGCTCCGAGCCTGGCGCTCGGAGCCCGCACCGACCCACACAAGAAGCCACACCCGACAAGACCCACAACAGGAGACATATTCAATGGCAAACATGGCACACAACACCGCGCCTCAGGCGGCGGACATCCAGGGAGGCAGCGGCGTCGAGCCCGGGCAGCACACCAGCGCCCTGGTCATCGTCACCCTGCTGTTCTTCATGTGGGGCCTGATCACCTCGCTCAACGACGTGCTCATTCCCCACCTCAAGGCCATCTACACCTTGAGCTATGTGCAGGCCATGCTGGTGCAGTTCTGCTTCTTCGGCGCCTACTTCATCGTGTCGCTGCCGGCAGGCGCGCTGATCCGGCGCATCGGTTACCAAAAAGGCGCGGTCGCCGGCCTCTTGATCGCGGCCTGCGGCTGCGCGCTGTTCTACCCGGCGGCGTCCAGCGGTTACGGCGTGTTCCTGTTTGCCTTCTTCGTGCTGGCCTCGGGCATCACCGTGCTGCAGGTGGCGGCCAACCCCTACGTCACCGTGCTCGGCCCGGCCCGCACGGCGTCCAGCCGCCTGACCCTGACGCAGGCCTTCAACTCCCTGGGCACCACCATCGGCCCGGCCGTCGGCGGCCTGCTGATCCTGTCGGCCGTGGGCACGGCGGCCGATGCGGCCACGGTGCGCGGCCCCTACCTGGGTCTGGCTGCGGCTCTGGCCTTGCTGGCCGTGCTGTTCTGGGCCGCCAAGTTGCCGCAGATCAGCGACAGCGAAACGATCGCCACGGGTGCGGAAGACAAGGCTTCCTCGGCCTGGTCGCACCGCCACCTGGTGCTGGGTGCCATCGGCATTTTTCTGTACGTGGGCGCCGAGGTCAGCATCGGCAGCTTCCTGGTCAACTTCCTGGGTGAATCGCACATCGCCGGCCTCTCGCATGGCGACGCTGCGCATTACGTCAGCGTCTACTGGGGCGGCGCCATGGTCGGCCGCTTCATCGGCTTTGCGGTGATGCGCACGGTCAGCCCGGGCAAGACCCTGGCCTTCAACTCGTTGGCGGCCATCGCCCTGGTGCTGGCGGCCGTGTTCGGCAAGGGCAGTGTGGCCATGTGGGCCATCCTGGCCGTGGGCCTGTGCAACTCCATCATGTTCCCCACCATCTTCAGCATGGCGCTGAACGGCCTGGGCAAGCACACCGGCCAGGGCTCGGGCATCCTCTGCATGGCCATCGTCGGCGGCGCTCTGGTGCCGTTCGCGCAGGGCGCCATGGCCGATGCCATGGGCGTGCAGACCTCCTTCCTGCTGCCCGCCGCCTGCTACGCCTTCATCCTCTACTTCGGCGCCAAGTACGCGTCCATGTACGCGGCCAAGTGAGGCTCAAGCACTGAGCGGGCCGGGGCGACCGAACATCGCCCCGAGCTGGATCAAGGAAGAAGCCGCTGCGCGGGGCACCGCGTCAGCGGCTTTCTTTCTTTTTTTCATGGTGCGTCCGTGGCGGCTTGATGCTCTCCTGGTGCACAGCCTGACCGTCGCTCGGCTGCCCGCGCGCGTGCGCTCTCGGTCCAGGCATTTTGGCCTTGGCATTGCCCGCTGTGTATCGCCGTGTCCAGCCTCGATTACCAGGGCACGGCCTCGAAGCGCGCCACCAGAAAATCCAGAAACGCCCGCACCGCCGGCGAGAGGTGGCGGCGCGAGGGGTAGAGCGCGTAAATGCCCATCTCGGGTGGCGACCAGTCCGGCAGCACCTCGCGCAGCCGGCCGCTGGCCAGGTGCGGGTTGGCCAGATAGCGCGGCTGCAAGGCCAGGCCGCCGCCGGCCAGGGCGGCTTGCAGCAGCGAGGTGGCCTCGTTGGCGCTGAAGTGGCTGCGCAGGGTCACGGCGCTGCGCTCCTCGCCGCGGCTGAGCAGCCAGGTGCTGCGGCCGAAATTGGCATAGCTCAGGCACAGGTGGCGCTCCAGATCGGCCGGCTGCTGCGGCTCGCCTTGGCGCGCCAGATAGTCGGGCGAGGCCACCAAGACCGAGGCGCAGGGCGCCAGCCGGCGGCCGATCAGGGCCGGGTCGGGCTCGGCGCTGATGCGGATGGCCAGATCGATGCGCGCCTCCACCAGATTGAGCGCACCCTCGCTGGCATTGAGATCGATCTTGAGCAGCGGGTGCAGGCGCAGAAAGTCCACCACCGCCGCGGCCAGCTGGGCGTAGGCAAAGGACATGCTGCAGGTCAGGCGCAGCTGGCCGCGCAGCAGGGCGCCTTGGCCCTCGGGGCCCTCGCCGAGGCCGCTGGTTTCTTCCTCCACATCCTGCTGCAGGGCCAGCATCTGCTGGCTGCGGCGCAAGCAATGCTCGCCGGCATCGGTCAGGGTCAGGCTGCGCGTGGTGCGTTGCAGCAGGCGCGCGCCCAGCCATTCCTCCAGCGCCGCCACATGGCGGGTCACCATGGCCCGCGACATCTCCAGCCGGTCCGCCGCGGCGCTGAAGCTGCCGGTGTTCACCACCTCCACAAACACCTGCATGGCGCGTAGTCGATCCATGATTTGCTTGAAATAAGAAACAGTGATGCGAAGTTTAGGTGGTTTATTTGATCGTTTCTCGAAACTAAAGTTCATTCCATCGCGGAAGGGCCTGGCCCCAAACCAGCCTTCCGCCGAGTTCGACGAGCCTGAAACCCCCGCGGCCGATGCCGCCCCCGATTGGAGAACCCACCATGAACTTCCGCAGCACCATTCTGGCCACCGCCGCCGCCCTGAGCCTGGGCGCCACCGCCAACCTGGCCCTGGCCGCTGATGCCGGCCCGGCCAGCGCCCCGGCCCTGAGCCTCAAGGTTTACAACGCCGACAGCCACAGCTTCAACGTCAACTCCACCCTGATCTACGGCGCGAAAGAGGCCATGGTCATCGACGCCGGCTTCACCCGCGCCGACGCCCTGCGCATCGCCGCCCAGGTGCTGGACAGCGGCCGTACCCTGCGCACCATCTACGTCAGCCAGGCCGACCCGGACTACTACTTCGGCGTCGAGACCTTGAAGCAGATCTTTCCGCAGGCCGAGGTGCTGAGCACCCCCGCCGTGCTGGCCAAGCTGGCGCCCAAGATGGCCGGCAAGCTGGCCTTCTGGGGCCCCAAGATGGGCGCCAATGCGCCGACCCAGCCGGTGCTGCCGCGCGCCATCGAGGGCAACACCCTGACGCTGGACGGCCAGACCATCGAGATCCGCGGCACCCAAGGCCTGCTGGCGCACCGCCCCTACGCCTGGATTCCGTCCATCAAGGCCATCGTCGGCAATATCGCCGTGGTCGGCCAGATGCATGTCTGGACGGCCGACACCCAAAGTGCGGCCGAGCGCGCTGCCTGGGTGGACCAGCTGGACGAAATGGCCGCCCTGCAGCCGGCCCAGGTCGTGCCAGGCCACATGGCCGCCGGCACCCCGCTGGATGCCAGCACCATTCGCTTCACCAAGGACTATTTGCTCAGCTTTGAGAAGAACCTGGCCGCCCACAGCAAGAGCGCCGATCTGATCGCGGCCATGAAGAAGGCCTACCCCAACCTCAGCGAGGGCGCACTGTCCCTGGACATCGGCGCCAAGGTCAACACCGGTGAAATGAAATGGTGAGCCCTGGCGCGCCCGCGGGCCTGCGCCTTCACTACCTCTTCGACCCGCTGTGTGGCTGGTGCTACGGCGCCGCGCCCCAGATCGAGCGTTTGGCTTCGCATCTGCGGGAACTACCCGGCAGCGGCCTGAGTCTGGCGCCCACCGGCTTGTTCAGCGGCGTCGGTGCACGCCGCATGGACGCCTGCTTTGCCGATTACGCCTGGGCCAACGATGTGCGCATCGAGCAGCTCACCGGCCAGCGCTTCAGCGAGCGCTACCGCCGCGAGGTGCTGGGCCAGATCGGCGGCAACTTTGATGCCGGCCCGGCCTATCTGGCCTTGAGCGCCGTGGCCCTGACGGCGCCCGAGCGCGAGCTGGAGGCCCTGCGCCACATCCAGCAGGCCCGCTATGTCGAAGGCCTGGACATCACGGCGCGGCCAACCCTGGTCGAGCTGCTGCAGGCACATGGTCTGCGCGCCGCGGCCGAGCGGCTGAAGGCGGCCGATGCCGAGCTGCTGGCGCTGGAGTCGCAGCGCCGCGAGCAGAGCCAGGCCTTGATGCGCGAGCTGGGCTTGCACGGCGTGCCGGCCCTGGTGTGCGAAACGCCCGAGGGCCGGCGCGTGATCCGCGGCCAGGCGCTGTACGGCGAGTTCTCGGAACTGCTGACCGAGCTGGGGCTGGCTCAGGCCTGAGCGGCTTGGGCGGGGAGCAGCGTCGGCTTCAGTGCCAGCCGCGCGCCAACTGCCCGAGGCGCGCCCGGCGCGGCAGCTCGGAGCTGCGGTGCCGGTAGGGGTTGCGCTCGTGGGCGTGGCGCTGGCGCTCGCTGAGTCGGCTCAAGGCGACCAGCCCTTCCCAGCCGCATTGCCGGTCGCGGCAGCGGTAGCGCCAGGAGGGCACCAGCCAGCTCCAGATCCGGTCCAGAGTGCGGCGGCTGACGCGGTGCACGCCGCTGTTGCAGCAAGGGCAGCGCCAGGCTTCGGTCTCGCAGGGAGCGAACTGGGTGTCTGAGCTGAACGAGAGCTTCATGGTGCTGCATTCCTGGCCGGTGTGTCTGCGCGAGGCGATGGGCGAGGGGCCGTGCCTGAAGGCCATGCCCGTGCTGACTGTGGATGCAACGATAGTCCGCACGGCCCATTCGGTCTGTGCGATTCGTCACAGATGCCATGCGGCCTTTTCCCGCGCTGGCTGGCGGCTTTCCTACCGCCTGCGCCGTTTTTGACCCCGCTCACAAGTCCGCGCCGGCTTTGGCGTATCGTGCCGGCATGAAGGAAAAGTCACGCAGCGAGGCGACGGGTTCTTTTCGCGGCAACAAGGCCAGCCTGCCGTCCAAGCCCTGTCTGGCCTGCGGCCGGCCCATGAGCTGGCGGCGCAGCTGGGCCAAGAACTGGGCCGAGGTCAAGTACTGTTCCGAGCGCTGCCGCCGCAGCCCCGCCAAAGCGGGCTGAGTCACGCGACCACCCCGAGCGAAAGGCGCGTCCACCATGTCCCGCTTGTTCCAGAAGCTCCCTGGTTTTCACAAGGCCGCACCGGGCCTGGAGCAGCGCATCTGGCGCCGCCTGCCGGCTCTGCTGCTCTGGGGCACGGCGCTGCCCCTGCTGGCTTTGGGCGCTTTGTGGCTGGCCAGCTGGTCTTCGGTCGATGCGCCAGCCGGCCCGGCCGAGCGGGCCCTGGGCCTGTGGATGTACGGCCTGCTGGGTTGGCTGCTGCTGCACTGGAGCTTGTGGATTGCCGTGGCCACCGGCTGCTTTGTCGTGCGGGTGATGAAGGGGCCGGCCTATGTGGCCGATGCCTACCCGCTGCCAGATGCTGCTGCACCGCTTGCCGCCTCCCCGGAGGACTGACACCGGGGCGGCGAGAATGCCGCCCATGCAAGCGCTTCTCCACGCCATCGCGCAGATGGCTTCTCTGCCCAGCGAGGCCCAACGCCTCTTCCATGGCCGCGGCGGCCTGTTCCCCGGATGCGAGCCCTGGTCGCTCGATGCCTACCCACCCGTCTTTGTGCTGACCAGCTTTGTGCCGGCCAGCGAGGAGCAGCTGGCCGCCGTGCATGAGGCCCTGGCCCAACGCCTGGCCGATGTCGCGCCCGGGCAGGCGCTGAACTGGGTCTACCAATGCCGCGCCGAGGGCCAGCTGGAAACCCGGCTGATGGCCGGCCAGGTGCCCGAGCCCCATGTGGTGAGCGAGCAGGGCGCGCGTTACCTGGTGCATGTGCTCAAGGGCCAGAACCACGGCCTGTTTCTGGACATGGCCGAGGGCCGGCGCTGGCTGGCCGAGCAGGTGGCCGCACAGCCGCAGCCCGAGCGCGTCAAGGTGCTCAATCTGTTTGCCTACACCTGCGCCTTTTCGGTGGTGGCCTTGCGCGCCGGGGCCGGCCAGGTGATCAATGTGGACATGAGCGACGGCGCCCTGGCCACGGGCCGGCGCAACCATGCGCTCAACGGCCTGAGCAGCGGCGCCAGCTTTCTGGCCCACGACATCTTCAATTCCTGGGGCAAGATCGGCCGCGCCGGCCCGTATCCGCTCATCATCCTGGACCCGCCCAGCTACCAAAAAGGCAGCTTTGTCGCCACCAAGGACTATGCCCGCCTGATGCGCCGCCTGCCTGATCTGCTCACGCCCGGGGGTCAGGTCTTGCTCTGCCTGAACACGCCCAAGCTGGGCATGGCCTTCCTGCAAGACCAGATGGCCGAGCTGGCGCCCGAGCTGCGCTTTCTGCGCCGGCTTGAGAATCCGCCCGCTTTTGCCGATATCTCGGACGAGCGCGCGCTCAAGGTGCTGGTCTACCAGGCGCCGGCCTGACACC
>JAIXSD010000298.1 GCA_027484885.1 Rubrivivax sp. | reverse complement strand
TCCGAGATGTTCAGCGAGCTGGCCACCAGGCCGCCCACATCGACCTGTGCCGTGCGGCCGAAGACCACGCCGTTCGGGTTCACCAGCCAGACCTGGCCGTTCGATTGCAGGCTGCCGAAGATGGTGCTGGCCTCGCTGCCGGTGACGCGGTTCAGGGCGATGCTCTGGCTGCCCGGTTGCTCGAAGCGCACCTGCGCATCGCGGCCGATATTGAACTGGCTCCAGTTCATGATCAGCTTGTCGCTGGCTTGCTGCACGCGCAGCTGACCCGGCTGGTTCTGCAGCAGCTGGGCCTGGCCGGCGACCACGCTGCCGCCGCTGGGCAGGGCCAGGGCCGGTGGGGCTTGCGCGGCCGGGGCTTGCGCTTGCGCGCCGCTGGCCAGCAGGGTCGAGAGCAGCAGGGCGCCGGAGGCGCGCTTGCCGCGGCCGGCCGTGTGCTCGGCCACGGCGACAAAGGCTTGGCTCAGCTCACTCCAGACCAGGCGGTAGCTGTGGTTCAGGGACGATGATTTCTTGGTTTTCATGGTGTGTGGAAACTCAGGGTTCGGGCCGCGCCAGGGCGGCGCGCAAAAAAATGGGCAGGGGCGGCGGTGCCGGGGCTCAGAAGTTCAGGCTGGCTTGCAGCCACAGGCGCGAGCGGGCGCTGCGGCCCTCGGAATCGCGGCCGTTTTGCAGGCCCTCGTTGCTGCCGATGGCGCGTGACCAGGCCGCGCGCAGCTGCCATTCGCCGCCGTAGAGGTTCAGGCCCAGGCCGGCGCCGGCCAGCTTGTAGCCATTGCTCTGGCCGGCGGGCAGGGCGGCGGCCCAGGGCTGGGCATGCCGCTGGATGCGGCCGCCGTCGACAAAGGCCAGGCCCTGGGCGCGCAGGCGTTCGCCGATGCGGAAGTCGTGGCGCAGCTCGGCGCTGCCCAGCCAGCCGGCGTCGCCGCTGGCCTCGCCGATGGCATAGGCGCGCACGCCGCTGGGGCCGCCCAGCATGAATTTCTCGGAGGAATCGAGGTTGCGGCCGGCCATCTGGGCGCTCAGGCTGGCATAGACCGACCAGCTGCCGGCGGCATCGAGGGTTTGCAGGCGCGCCAGCCGGGCCGTGGCCTTGCTGAAGCTGCCCTGGGTGCGGGCGCTGAGCGCATCCACGCCCTGGTCGGCGGCATTGCCGCTCAGGTCCACACGGCCGACGCTGGCGTTGATCTGCCACTCGGTCGCGCCGCCCTGGCCCAGCTCGTCCCAGCGCGAGCCGTTGATCTGGGCCTGCAGGCGGTCGACCCGGCGCTGGCGCAGATTGCCGTTGGCGCTGTCGTCCTGCAGGCGCTTGCTTTCCGCATCGAGCTGGGCCCAGGTGCTGCTCATGCGGCTGCGCTGCAGCGGGAAGCTCAGGCCGGCGCCCAGGCTGCGCGCCGTGCCGCGCAGGTCCAGGGCCTTCATCTCTTCGCCCACGCGGTAGCGCAGGGCCGAGGCTCCCAGGTTCAGGCGCAGGCCTTGCGGTGTCAGCGGCAGGGCGTAGCTCAGGGCGGCCGAGCGGTTGCCCTCGGTGGCGCTCAGTGACAGACCCAGCAGATCGCCGCGCTGGGCCGGGTTGGCCCAGGCCAGCTGCGCCGCGGCGCGGGCCTGGCCGGTGTAGCGGTTGCTGAAGTTGTCCACGCTGGCCTGGCCGCGCAGGGCCGGCTGGGCCTCGGCGCGCACCACCAGGCGGCTGCTGCCGGGCTGCTCGCCTCGCTCCAGGCTGGATCGGGCCACCACGCCGGCCAGGTCGTTCATCAGCAGCAGGGCGCGCTCCAGGTCGTCGCCGCGCACCGGGCCTTCGGGCAGGGCGGCATCGGCCACGGCGCGCAGCTGCGCCTCGCTGAGGGCGCTGCGGTTGTGCAGCTGGATGCGGCCGGCGCCGCGCTCCAGCTGGCCGGCGAGCACGGCGATCTCCAGCTCGCCTTCGCTCAAGTCCTGGCGCGGCAGGTAGGCGCGCGCCAGGCTGAAGCCCTTGGCTTGCAGCTGGGCGCTGACGCGCGCAGCCAGGGCTTGCAGCTGGGCATGGTTGAGGCGCTGGCCGCGGGCATCGGCGACCCAGGCTTGCAGCTCTTCGGGCGTGGCCAGGCCTTCGGCGGCGCTGAAGCGGATGCGCTGGATCAGCACCTTGAAGCCTTCGCCGGCGCTGTCGGCCGCGGCGCGCGCGGCCTCGTCGCCGCGCGGCTGCAGCGGGCGGGTCTGGCGGGCTTTGTTGAGCTGCTGCTGTTCATTGAGCAGCTGTCCGGCATCGGGCGGGTTGTTGGCGGCCAGGGCGGCCTGGGCCAGGAGCAGGCCGCTCAGGGCCAGGCTGATCTTGCTCGGTGAAAACATGAGCGGGGTCGGATGAGAGGAGGAAGAAGAAGGCTGCATGCGCTGCTTTGCTGTGCGTGTGGGTTGCGGATGCACGCTTTATCGGAGCGCCGGCGGGGGCCGGGTTTTGCCAAAAAGCCCAGGGCTTTTGCAGAAGCGGATCAAGCCGGTTGGAGCCGGTTTTATGTCGGCATTGCCTGTGCGCTCTGCGATACAAACGTGGCCTGCAGGCCCGCAGTGCGGGGGAGGCAGCGCGGGCCTCAGACCGCACAATGCGCGCCTATGTTTTCTGCGCCCGCTGTGTCAACGTCACTTTTCACCAAGCCAGCCAGCCCGCGCCTGCCGGCGGACGCGCCTGCGGCCGACGCAGCCAATGTGCTGCTGATCGACGATGTGCCCGAAGAGCTGCGCTGGCTGACCCAGCTGCTGCGCCCGCTCTACCGCCTGAGCCTGGCGGACAGCGCCCAGCAAGGCCTGCAGCGCGCTCAGATGCTGCGGCCCGATGTGATCCTGCTCGATGTGGGCCTGCCCGATCTCGATGGCCACGCCCTGTGCCGCTTGCTCAAGGCCGACCCGCTGACGGCTGGCATCCCGGTGCTGTTCCTGAGTGCGCACAACGCGCCCGAGCAGCGCGTGCGCGGCCTGCAGTCCGGCGCGGTCGATTTCATCAGCAAGCCCTTCTACCCCGAAGAGGTGCTGGCCCGGCTGCAGGTGCATCTCCAGCTGGCCCAGCAACGCCAAGCTGTGCCGGATGCCGCTGTGCGCCACCCCGAGCAGCCGCTGCTGGAGGTGGCGGTGCGCTACATCCGCGAGCACCTGGCCGGTTTGCAAGGCGTGGGCGATGTGGCCCAGCAGGTGGGCCTGAGCGAGAAGCGCCTGCTGGCCTTGTTCCGCGAGCATCTGGGCCAGACCGTGTCCGGCTTCATTGCCGAAGAGCGCGTGCGCACCGGCCAGCGCCTGCTGGCCGAGACCTTGATGAGCGTGCAGGACATCGCCTTCGCCGTG
>JAIXSD010000284.1 GCA_027484885.1 Rubrivivax sp. | reverse complement strand
TCTTTGACGATGCCGCTCTGGCCGAGGCCCTGCGCAAAGGCCGCCTGCTGGCGGCCTGGTTCGACAGCCTGGAGCCCGGCTTGCAGGAGCCAGGCCTGCCCTTGCATGGCCTGGACAATTTGCAGGTCACGCCGCGCCTGGCCAGCACCACGCGCGAGTCGCGCACGCGCGCCGCCTGGGGCGTGGCGCGGCGCATGGATGAGATCCTGGCCACGCCACCCGAGGTGGCGGAGTTTCGGGCTAGCGGGCCAGCCGAGCTGCCTGATCCCGCAAGCGAGAGACGGTGGCGCTGAAATCGTTCAGGCGCTGACGCTCCTGCTCGACCACGGCCGCCGGCGCGCGCGCCACAAAGCCTTCATTGCCGAGCTTGGCTTCGATCTTGGCGATCTCGCCGTCGAGGCGCGCGATTTCCTTGGCCAGGCGAGCGGTCTCGGCGGCCACATCAATCTCCACATGCAGGGCCAGGCGGGCCTCACCATGAACCAGCACCGGTGAGCTGGCGCTGGCTGCCTGGAAGGCGGCTTCGTCGCTGATGATCTGCACTTCGCTGAGCTTGGCCAGGGTCTTGAGCACCGCGGCCGCTTCGGCGATGAAGCCGGTGTCGCCGCCCACCAGCAGAGGCACGCGGGTGCTGGGCGACAGGTTCATCTCGCTGCGCAGGCTGCGGCAGGTGCCGACCACGGCCTTGAGGTTGTTGACCCAGGCGCAGGCGGCTTCGTCGATGCGCTCGGGCTGGGCGATGGGGTAGGCCGCGCTGACGATGTAGTCCGTGTTCTTGCGGCCGGCGATGGGCGCCACGGTCTGCCACAGCTCTTCGGTGATGAAGGGCGCGATCGGGTGCAGCAGGCGCAGCGTGGTCTCCAGCACGCGGATCAGGGTGCGGCGGGTCGCGCGTTGCTGGGCCTCGTTGCCGTTCTGGATCTGCACCTTGGCGATTTCCAGGTACCAGTCGCAGTACTCGTCCCAGACGAAGGAGTAGATGGCGTTGGCGACATTGTCCAGGCGGTACTCGGCAAAGCCCTGGGCCACGGCCAGCTCGACCTTTTGCAGCTCACTGGTGATCCAGCGGTCGGCGCGGCTGAAGTCCAGGTAGCCATGGGCCGATCCGCCCGGGGCGCACTGCTCCTTCGTGTGTTCCAGCAGGCCGCAGTCCTGGCCTTCGGTGTTCATCAGCACGAAGCGGGTGGCGTTCCAGAGCTTGTTGCAGAAATTGCGGTAGCCCTCGCAGCGCTTGGTGTCGAAGTTGATGTTGCGACCCAGGCTGGCGTAGGAGGCCATGGTGAAGCGCAGGGCGTCGGCGCCGTAGGTCGGCATGCCTTCGGGGAACTCCTTCTTCACCCGGGCCGCCACCTTGGGCGCAGTCTCGGGGCGGCGCAGGCCGACGGTGGACTTGGCCACCAAGGTGTCCAGGTCCACGCCCTGGATCAGGTCCACCGGGTCCAGCACATTGCCTTCGCTCTTGCTCATCTTCTGGCCTTGCGAATCACGCACCAGGCCGTGGATGTAGACATGCTTGAAGGGCACTTTGCCGGTGAAATGCTGGGTCATCATGATCATCCGGGCGACCCAGAAGAAGATGATGTCGTAACCCGTCACCAGCACGGTGGAGGGCAGGAACAGGTCCTGCTCCAGCGTCTTCTCGGGCCAGCCCAGGGTGGAGAAGGGCACCAGGGCGGACGAGTACCAGGTGTCCAGCACGTCTTCGTCGCGCGTCAGCGCACCGCTGTAGCTGGCGGCCGTGGCCTTGGCGCGGGCTTCGTCCTCGTCGCGAGCGACGAAGAGCTCACCGTTCTCGCCGTACCAGGCCGGGATCTGATGGCCCCACCAGAGTTGGCGCGAGATGCACCAGTCCTGGATATTGCCCATCCAGTGGTTGTAGGTGTTGATCCACTGCTCGGGGTAGAACTTGACCGCGCCGCTCTCGACCGCGTCGACCGCGCCCTGGGCAATGCTGCGGCCGGTGCTGGCGCTGACCTTGTTGACGGCCACAAACCATTGGTCGGTCAGCATGGGCTCGATCACCTGGCCGGTGCGCTCGCATCGCGGAACCATCAGCTTGTGCTTCTTGACCTCGACCAGGAAGCCCTGGGCCTCCAGATCGGCGACGATCTTTTTGCGCGCGACGAAACGGTCCAGGCCGCGGTAGGCCTCGGGGGCTTCATCGTTGATCTTGGCGTCCAGGGTCAGCACGCAGATCATGGGTAAACCATGGCGCTGGCCGACGGCATAGTCGTTGGTGTCGTGCGCGGGCGTGACCTTGACCACGCCGGTGCCGAACTCGCGGTCCACGTAGTCGTCGGCAATCACGGGGATGCTGCGGCCGCACAGCGGCAGGGTCACCTGTTTGCCGATCAGGGCGGCATAACGCTCATCTTCCGGGTGCACCATCACGGCCACGTCGCCGAGCATGGTCTCGGGGCGGGTGGTGGCCACGGTCAGATCGCCAGAGCCATCGGCCAGGGGGTAACGGATGTGCCAGAGGAAGCCGTCTTCCTCTTCGCTGCTCACTTCCAGATCGGACACGGCGGACTTGAGCACCGGGTCCCAGTTGACCAGGCGCTTGCCGCGGTAGATCAGGCCTTCGTCGAAGAGCTTGACAAAGGTGTCGCGCACCACGTGCGAGAGCTTCTCGTCCATGGTGAAGTACTCATGGTCCCAAGACACCGAATCACCCAGGCGGCGCATCTGGCCGGTGATGGTGTTGCCGGACTCCTGCTTCCAATCCCAAACGCGGGCGACAAAGTTCTTGCGGCCGAGGTCATGGCGGGTCCTGGCGCCTTCCTCGCCCTTGTCGGCCAGCTGGCGCTCCACCACGATCTGGGTGGCGATGCCGGCGTGGTCAGTGCCGGGCACCCACAGGGTGTTGTGGCCCAGCATGCGGTGGTAACGCGTCAACGAGTCCATGATGGTCTGGTTGAAGGCGTGGCCCATGTGCAGGGTGCCGGTCACATTGGGCGGCGGCAGCTGGATGCTGAAGGACTCGCGACTCGCATCCAGGGTGGGCTTGTACAGGCCTTTTTGCTCCCACAAAGGGCCCCAATGGGCTTCGAGGGCGGCGGGCTCAAACGATTTGGCAAGTTCGGTCATGGCACAAGGGTCGCTGCT
>JAIXSD010000195.1 GCA_027484885.1 Rubrivivax sp. | reverse complement strand
TGGCTGCGCTCTCGCGCCAGGTCGAGCTCCACCAGAGCCGTCAACACGGTCAGGATGCTCAGCGCATGCAGGCTGACCACGGTGATGTGGATGGCCAGGCCCGCCTCGCCAAACACACCAGCCGCCAGCGGCACGCCGACCTGCAAGGTGTTGCCAAAGGTGGCCGTGATGGCCTGCACGCTGGGCACGGCCGCACCGGCTGCCGCCGAGCCGCGCCAGCGCTGCAAGGCATACAAGGCCACCAGCAGGCCCAGCACGGGGGCGAAAAAAGCCGTCAGCGTCAGCCAGGGCAGGCTGGCGAACTCGACCCGGGCCGTGGTGCGAAACAGGAGCGCGGGCACGAAGATGTAGAAGGCCACATTCGACAGCACCCGCGCCGGGTCACCGCCGCTGCCGCCGGCATCCGCCCCACCCAGCCAGCGCATGCGGCCGACAAACCAGCCGATGGCCACCGCGATCAAAATGGCCAACAGCTTTTGAAAAACAATCCAGCTCATGCGGCCCAGTATGCCGCGCCCGGGCCAGCGGCCTGGAGAACTGGCGCAAGCGCAGGCCGGCTCAGTGCGTGGTGGGCAGGCTCAGCTCGAACTCGAACACGCTGCCCTCGCCCAGCTCGCTGCGCACGCGGATCTCGCCGCCCATCTCGCGCAGCAGCTGCTGGCTGATCGACAGGCCCAGCCCCGTGCCGCCCAGGCAGCGCGCGTCCTCGGCCACCTGCTCGAAGGGCTTGAACAGGCGATCCATCATGCGCCGGGCGATGCCGATGCCGGTGTCGTGCACGACAAAGGCGATGCGGGCGCGGCTGTCCTGCTGCGCGACCAGGCTGACCTGCAGGCCGAAGCGGCCCTGGTCGGTGAACTTGACCGCGTTGGACAGCAAATTCATCAAGACCTGGCGCAGGCGCTGGCCGTCGACCAGCACCCGGGTCGGCAGCTGCGGATCGATCTCGACCTGGAAATCCAGGTTCTTCTGCTCGGCGCGCAGGCGCACGCTGTCGGCCACCATATCGAGCAGGGCGCGCAGGTCCACCGAGCTGGGCTGCAGGCGCACCTTGCCGGCCTCGATGCTGGCCATGTCCAGCACATCGGAGATCAGGCTCAGCAGATGCTCGCCGGCATCGCGGATCTGGCCCACCTTGGCCTGCTGGGCGGGGCTCAGGCTGGCATCCATCTGCAGCAGCTGGCCAAAGCCCAGGATGGCGTTCAGCGGGGTGCGGAACTCATGGCTCATGGTGGCCAGGAAACGGCTCTTGCTCTGGCTGGCGCTCTCGGCCCGGGCCTTGGCCTCGCTGAGCTCGCGGGTTCGCTCGGTGACCACCTCTTCGAGATGGTCGCGGTAGTGCGTGAGCTCCTGCTCGGCCTGGCGACGCAAGCTGATATCGCTGACCATGCCTTCGATGCGCAGGCCCTGGCCGCCGCCGCCCGGCACGACATGGACACTCAACTCCACCCAGAGCTGGCGCCCCTCGTTGGTGGCGATCAGGAGCGGCACCTGCTGCAGCAGGCGGTGGCGCTGCAGGGCCAGGGCGATGCGCTTGAACTCCTGCGCCTCGATCTGCACCAGGCTGCGCAGGCGCCGGCCCGACGCCATAGCCTGGGCCGGGCTGTGGAAGCCCAGCATCAGGGCCAGGGCGCGGTTGAGGCTGAGCAGGCGGCCGCGCGCATCGCATTGGAAGATGCCCTCGGTGGCGTTCTCGAACAGGCTGCGAAAGCGCTCTTCGCTGAGCTGCAGGCCCTCGGATGAGGCCAGCAGACGGGCGCTCATCAGATTGAACTGCTCGGTCAGGGCACCGATCTCGTCGTCACGCTCGACCTCGGTGGTGGCGCCCAAGCGGCCCTCGGAGACCTGGCGGGCCATCTGGCCCAGGCGCTGCACCGGGCGCTGCACCAGGCGGTTCACCAGCAGCAGGCTGGCCGCCACCACGGCCGCCAGCATGGCGCCCAGCAAGCTGGCCACGAAGCGGCGCATCTGCGCCACCTGGCGGTACACCCCCTCGCGGCTCAGCACCAAGGTGGCCTGGGCCACCACGGTGGGCGCCAGATCCGGGGCGGCCTGGTAGCTGATGTCGAACTGGCGGCTCAGCGGCTCCACGGCCGGCTCGCTGCGCTGGCGGCGCAGGGGCTCGGCATTGACGCCGACCGGGCGCAGCTCGATGGAGTGAACCTCGGGGTCCGCCATCACGGCGTCCAGCAGGTTCTTGATGGCGATGTTGTCGAGGTTCCAGATCGGCCCGGCAAAGCCCAGGGCGACCAGGCTGGCCATGCGGGTCTGGCGGTGGTCGAGGGCGAGGTTGAGCTCCTGCTCCTCGCGCGAGGTCCAGGACCAACCCAGTGCCAAAGCCAGCAAACCGGCCGCCAGCGCCATGCCCAGGATCAAGCGGGACTGGATGCCGAAGCTCACTCGCACTGGGGCCATGCACTCACTCCTGACCTGGGCCGGACCAAGACCAGACCCAAGCCACACGCGGGCGGCCCGGGTCTAACGCAACTGCTCTGCGCATCAGCATAGCGCCTTTGTGCGCCTTGCCGATGAGGAGCAGCCCCAGTTTCCCTCTCAAGAGGGGACGTGGCCCGGCACAGGGCCGGGACCTCAGGCGGATTCAGCCCGCTTCAAGCGGCTTCAGGCCGCTTTCTTGGCGGCGACCTTCTTGGCCGGCGCTTTCTTGGCGGCCACCTTTTTGGCGGCCACTTTCTTGGCCGGCGGTGCCTCGCTCACCACATCGGCTGCGGCCGCCTTGGCCGCAGCTCCCCGCAGCGGCACACCCGGCTTGGCCGCGCGCGGCTCGAACTCGAAGTTCACCTTGCCGGCCTTTTTGTCATAGGCCAGGAAGGCCTTGAACTTGCGCCGGGTCTTGTTGGAAACGAAGTTTTCCAGCAGCGCGGTCTTGCCCTCGCTGAGCAGCTTTTGCATCTGGCTGATCTCGATGGGCTGCTGCAGGATAATCTTGCCGCTCTTGAAATCGCAGGTCACGGCGGCGCCGACGGCATGCTCGCAGACGTAGTTGCTGCCATGCTCGAAGACCCGGCCCTGGCACTTGGGGCAGGCACCCAGCGAGGTCTGGGCGCTGAAGTCCACCGCCTCGCCATCGCCCTCGCCGTTCTTGCCGTCGTCGCCGAAATCGAACTCGAGCTTCCAGTTCTTGATCTCGTCGTCGAAGACCAGGGCCAGCTCGGCCGTGAAGGGCCAGCCGGCCTTGGACCGGAAGCCTTCCAGCGGGCCGATCTTCTT
>JAIXSD010000636.1 GCA_027484885.1 Rubrivivax sp. | reverse complement strand
CGCGCACCAGGGCCTCGATGCGCGCCAGCGCGGCGTCAGGCACAGCGCGTTCGGCATCCCGGCTGTCCATCCAGCGGTGGCGCCACCAGCGCAGCCATCCCTGCTTGCGTCTGCTTGCTTTACCTGCTTCGCTCATCACCAGTCTCCCGAGGCGCCGCCGCCGCCGAAATCGCCGCCGCCGCCCGAGCTGAAACCGCCGCCGCTGTCGCTGCTGCCGCCACCGCCCCAGGAGCCGGCCGATCCACCCCAGATGACGGGGCCGCCGTCGCTCAAGCCGCCCCGCCCTCCGCGACCGCGCCGCACGCTCTGGCCGCGCGAGCTGCCCACACCCATCACTCCCACCAGGATCAAAGCCACGAACCCGACCACGCCGCCGATCAAGGCGCTGGAGGCCATCCAGCCGGCGGCCGAGCCAGCCACCGCGCTGGTGAACAGGCTGCCGAGCTTGCGCCCGAAGACGCTGCTCAACAGGGCTCCCAACACGGGCACGCCGATGAAGAAGAGGGCGCCAAAGGTTTCGAAATCAAAGCCGCTGCTGCCGCCCGGCGCGGCCGGGGCTCGCGCGTCGCCTGGCAAGGGCGCTGGCAGCGCTTCGCCCCGAATGCGTGCCTGCAGCTGATCCACCGCCTGGTTCAAGCCGCCGGCGTAGTCGCCGGCCTTGAAGGCGGGGCTGAGGGCGCTCTGGATGATCTGGCGTGCGGCCAGATCGGGCACGGCGCCTTCCAGCGCCTTGGCCACTTCGATGCGAACCTTGCGGTCGTTCTTGGCCACCACGATCAGCAGGCCGTCGCCCACATCCTTGCGGCCGATCTTCCAGGCATCGCCGACGCGCTGCGCGAAAGCGGCAATGTCCTCGGGCTGGCTGCTGGCCACGATCAGGATCACCAGCTGCGAGCCGTTCTCGCGCTCGAAGCGCTCCAGCTTGTTCGTCAGGGCCTCGCGCTGTGCGGTGCTGAGCGTGCCGGTCTGGTCGATCACCTGCTGGGTCAGGACTGGCACGGGGCGCAGCTCCTGCGCGCGCGCCGGCCCGCAGCACAGGGCCAGCAGCAGGCTGAGCAGCCCGGCGAGCAGGAGCAGCGGGTGCAGCCGCAATGCCTTGGGCATGGCTGGCTTACTTGGAGGCCGGCTTGTCAAAGCTCACGGCCGGGGCGTTGCTGATCGCCGCCTCGTTCTGCACCGTGAAGTTGGGCTTGACCTCATAACCAAACACCTTGGCGGTCAGGTTGCTGGGGAACTGGCGGGTGTGCACGTTGTAGTCGGCCACCGACTTGATGTAGCGGTTGCGGGCCACGGTGATGCGGTTCTCGGTGCCTTCCAGCTGCACGCGCAGGTCCTGGAAACCTTGATTGGCTTTGAGATTGGGGTAGTTCTCGCTGACCACCAGCAGGCGTGACAGCGCGCTTGACACCTCGCCCTGGGCGGCCTGGAACTTCTTCAGCGCCTCCGGGTCCTTGGCCAGCTCCGGTGTGACCTGGATGCTGGTGGCCTTGGCGCGTGCCTCGATCACCTTGGTGAGCGTCTCTTGCTCGAAGTTGGCTTCGCCCTTGACCGTGTTGACGATGTTGGGGATCAGGTCGGCGCGGCGCTGGTACTGGCTCAGCACCTCGGCCCAGTTGGCATTGACCTGTTCGTCCAGGGTCTGGAATTCGTTGTAGCCGCAGCCGCTGAGCGAGAGCGTCAGGGTGAGTGCCGCAGCGGCGCTGAGGGCGCTGCGGGCCTTGTGCGAGGTCTTCGAGATGGCCGACATGGAAATCCTCCGTTGTGGAATCGTTCAAGGGGCAACGCTTCAGGTGGCGGCCCGCTGTGCGAAATCAAGTGCCGCCCCAGTATCGCAGCGTGTGATGACGGGCTGGCTGCGCACCGCTTGCATCGGGGCGCGGCAGATCGTTCGCGGCATCGGATAATCCGCGCATGAATGCACCTCTGCAAAACGACACCTTCCTGCGCGCCTGCCTGCGCCAGCCCACTGACTACACCCCCGTCTGGCTGATGCGTCAGGCTGGCCGCTACCTGCCGGAGTACCGCGACACGCGGGCCAAGGCCGGCAGCTTCATGGGTCTGGCTACCAACCGCGACTACGCGACCGAGGTGACCTTGCAGCCGCTGGAGCGCTACAAGCTCGATGCAGCCATTCTGTTCAGCGACATCCTGACCGTGCCCGATGCCATGGGCCTGGGCCTGTCCTTTGCCATCGGTGAGGGCCCCAAGTTCGCCCAGGTCGTGCGGGACGAGGCCGCCGTGGCCGCCCTGGCCGTGCCCGATATGGACAAGCTGCGCTATGTCTTCGACGCCGTCAGCTCCATCCGCAAGGCCTTGAACGGCCGCGTGCCCCTGATCGGTTTCTCGGGCAGCCCCTGGACCCTGGCCTGCTATATGGTCGAAGGCGGCGGCTCCGATGACTACCGCCAGGTCAAGAGCCTGATGTACGCCCGCCCCGACCTGATGCACCGCATCTTGCAGGTCAATACCGACGCCGTGGCCCAGTACCTGAACGCCCAGATCGAAGCCGGCGCCCAGGCCGTGATGCTGTTCGACAGCTGGGGTGGCGTGCTGGCCGACGGCATGTTCCAGCGCTTCAGCCTGGAGTACTCGCGCCGCGTGCTGGCCCAGGTCAAGACCGAACATGAAGGCCAGCGCATCCCGCGCATCCTGTTCACCAAGGGCGGCGCGCTCTGGCTGGATGAGATCGCCGATGCCGGCGCCGATGTGGTGGGCCTGGACTGGACGGCGAATCTGGGCCGTGCCCGCGCCCAGGTCGGTGGCCGTGTCGCTCTGCAAGGCAATCTGGACCCGAACGTGCTGTTCGCGCCGCCGGATGCCATCCGTGAGCAGGTCCGTTCGGTGCTGGACAGCTTCGGCAATCCGCAACGCGCTGACGGCACATGGGACGGCCATGTGTTCAATCTGGGACATGGCATCAGCCAACACACCCCGCCCGAACACGTCACCGCCCTGGTGGACGAGGTGCACGCCCATTCGCGTCGCCTGCGCAGCGGCCGCTGAGCCGATTGCGGGCCCGGCCGCCCAGCCGTCCGGGCCAAAACACACGGCCACGAAACGTGAAGTAAGCACTCAGGGTAGAGACTTATCCCCAAAAATCCCGAAGCGGGACAGGCCCTGATTTCATGCTGCGCTGCAGCTCCGTGTTTTCCCGGTTGAAGGCTAAGTGCTTGATTCATAACAAGTCCGGGGCCCAGGCACGAGAATGGTCTGTGATCGGTGCGCAGGGTGACAAAGCGGGCGCGGCCGGCTTCTTCGAACGTTCCCCACAAAGTTATCCACAGTTTTGGTGCATTGTTTTCTGAGCCCTTTCAAATCATGCACTTAGGCCCCAAAGCTCATTCAAACTCGCAGGAGCGACCGCTTCGGCGCCGGCAGCATGGCTGAGTTGGCGGCGCAGCGCATTCGCGTCGCTGTGGAGGCGCCGCAGCACAGCGGCCTCAGCGGCCCGCTGGACTATCTGAGTGAGCGTGCGCTCGCACCGGGCAGCCTGGTGCGGGTGCCGCTGGGGCGGCGCGAGCTCATGGGCATCGT
>JAIXSD010000771.1 GCA_027484885.1 Rubrivivax sp. | reverse complement strand
TGCGAGCTGCTCTCGCGCCGCGCGGTCGAGATCGGCCTGGTGCCGGTCGGCGCCATCGGCATGACGCTGTTTTCGGTGGACCTGTACTTCGCCTCGCGCGGCCTGCCGGCCAAGGCGGCGCTTGAGGGCCTGTCGGTCTTCTTCGCCCAGCCCGCGCACTGGCGGGTGATGGCCGATCTGGGCCTGCTGGCCCTGTTCACCGGCCTTTACAGCGTGCCGATGTACGCGCTGATCCAGCTGCGCTCGCAGCCGGCCTACCGCGCCCGCATCATCGCCGCCAACAACATCCTCAACGCCCTGTTCATGATCGCCAGCTCCCTGGGCGCCGGCCTGCTGCTCAGCGCCGCCGGATTCAGCATCCCCGAGCTCTTCCTGAGCGTGGGCCTGGCCAATCTGGCGGTCAGCCTCTACGTCTTCATCCGCGTGCCGGAGTACCTGCAGCGCTTTGCCGCCCTGCTGCAAGGGCGCTGAGCCCGGGCCGGCATTCAATCGGATTGAAGCCAGGCTTCAAGCCGCCGCACTGACGGCCCGCCCGGCCCGTTCTACAGTCAGGCCCATCACCACCGCACTGGAGCCCGCTCATGAGTCACATCGACAGCCAGGTCCTCGACCAAGCGTTCCGCCAAGCCCGCACCTTCAACACCTTCCGCCCCGAGCCGGTCAGCGATGCCCTGCTGCTGCAGGTGGTCGAGCTGGCCCAGTGGGGCCCCACGGCGATGAACGGCCAGCCGGTGCGCTATGTCTTTGTGCGCAGCCCCGAGGCCAAACAGCGCCTGGCGCCGGCCCTGGCCGCCGGCAATCTGGCCAAGACCCTGGCCGCGCCCGTCACTGTGATCGTGGCCGCAGACAGCCAGTTCTTCGAGCACCTGCCGACCCAGTTCCCGGCCGTGCCCGGCGCGCGTGACATGTTTGCCGGCAACGCCGCCATGGCCGCCGGCACCGCCAGCCGCGACTCGCACCTGCAAGGCGCTTACTTCATCATCGCCGCCCGCCTGCTGGGCCTGGACTGCGGCCCCATGGCCGGCTTTGACAATGCCAAGGTCAACGCCGAGTTCTTCCCCGACGGGCGTTTTCAGTCGCAGTTCCTGATCAACCTCGGCTACGGCGACCCGGCCGGCAACTACCCGCGCGGCCCGCGCCTGGGCTTCGACCAGGTCGCGCAAGTGCTCTGAACGCCATCGACGTGTGAAACGGCGGGTTCGGCCCCTCAGGCCGCCTGCCGCAGCAGGCGCCGCCATTGCAAGCGCCAGCGCTTCAGCCAGCGCCGCATCGTGCGGGCCTGGCGCCAGACCCAGCTGCCGCGCAGCCAGGCCAGCAACTCGGCCTTCCAGCGGCTCCAGCGGGTGTAGAGGCGGGCAAACCAGCCCAGCTGCATCAAGGCCGGCTGAGTCAGGCTGAACAGCCGCGCCAGCACGGCTGTGCCCATCAGCTTGGCCAGCAGGATGACGACCAGGCCCAGGCCGGCACGGCCGGAGCCGATCAGCCACAGCGCCGCCAGCTTCACCGGCAACAAGGCCAGGGCCGGCAACAGCAGCACCGCCAGGGCGGCGTAGGCCGGCAGCCGGGCGATGGCCGCCTCCAGCCGCCGCAGCGGCGGCCACTGCGCCAGGCGCGCGAGCTGCCGGGCCAGGGGCTCCCAGCCCCATTCCTCGAACAGGATCAGCAGCGCCAGCAGCAGGCGGATCAGGCCGCGCAGCGGCCACCAGAGCAGGCGCAGAGCGCTCAAGCGGGCTTTCATCGTGGCCCCATCATGGCCCAGGCGGCCTGCGGCTCACCGTGCCGAAGGGCACTCCCTGGCGGCGCCAGGCGATGGCTCAGTGGGCGCCGTGGCAGGAGGGATAGGGCCGGCCGCTGCCGCAGGGGCAGAGCGCCGCGCTGCTGGCGGCCCGGTTCGCCACATCGGCCATCGCTGCGGCCACGGCGGCATCGCGCTGCGCCTGCCAGTAGCGCTGGATCTGCCGGGCCTGCTGGGCCAGGCCGGCGGCGGCGGCATCGTGCGCGGCCTCGCTGGGCGGGTGCTGCTCCAGGCGCTGCCAGCCGGCCTCGCTGCCGTAGAGCTGCAAGGTGTCGAACCAATCCGGGTGGGCCTGCAGCAGCGGCTGCCAGGCCGGCGCCGCGAGCGCAATGCCGCAGAGGTAGCCGCGGCACCAATCGTCCAGGATCACAAGGGGCCGGCCATCCTCGCCCTCGGTGCAGCCGAACAGCGGCTGGTAGGCCGGGCGGTCGGGCTCGCGCAGCGCCGCGGCCGTGGCCTGCCATTGCTTGAGAACCAGGGCCTGCAGGCGAGCCGCCAAATCCGGGTCGGCAAAGCTGGGCTGCTGCAGGCCTTGCTCGGCATCCAGAACCCAGGCCATGGCCTGCTCGGGCGCAATCGGCGTGGGGCCGCTGACCAGGGCGCAGATGAAGCCATCGATCATGGGCGCCTGCATGGGCTGATCGAGGCCGGCGTCTTCAGCGAACAAGGCCTCTTCCAGCGTGGCGATGTCGTCCAGCGACCAGCCCAGCTCGACATTGAGCGCCTTGCCGACGAACACCGTGCTAGACCCCTCGGGCGCGGTCGGCCGCGAACTTGGCCTGGAAGGCCGCGAAGCCGCCCACGTCCAGCGCGTCGCGCGCTTCCTGCATCAGGTTCAGGTAGTAGTGCAGGTTGTGAATGCTGGTCAGCATGGGGCCCAGCATCTCGCCGCAGCGGTCCAGGTGGTGCAGGTAGGCGCGGCTGAAGGTCTTGCAGGTGTAGCAGCTGCAGGTCTCGTCCACCGGCCGCTCGTCGGTCTTGTAGCGGGCATTGCGCAGGCGCAGGTCACCGAAGCGGGTGAACAGATGGCCGTTGCGCGCATTGCGGGTGGGCATGACGCAATCGAACATGTCGATGCCGCGGCTGACGCCTTCGATCAGGTCCTCCGGCGTGCCCACGCCCATCAGATAACGCGGCTTTTGCGCGGGCAGCTGGTGGCCGATGTGGGCCAGCACGCGCTGCATGTCTTCCTTGGGCTCGCCCACCGACAGGCCGCCGATGGCGTAGCCGGGCAGATCCAGCTCGGCCAGGCCGGCCAGGGAATGGTCGCGCAGGTTCTCGAACATGCCGCCCTGGACGATGCCGAACAGGGCGTTGGGGTTCTCCAGGCGGGCGAACTCGTCCTGGCAGCGCTTGGCCCAGCGCAAGCTCATCTCCATGCTCTTGCGGGCTTCGAGTTCGGTGGTGATGTGGCCCTTGGTTTCGTAGGGCGTGCACTCGTCGAACTGCATGACGATGTCGGAGTTGAGCACCGTCTGGATCTGCATCGAGATCTCGGGCGTCAGGAAGAGCTTGTCGCCATTGACCGGCGAGGCGAACTTGACGCCCTCTTCGCTGATCTTGCGCATCTCGCCCAGGCTCCAGACCTGGAAGCCGCCGCTGTCGGTCAGGATGGGCTTGTTCCAGCTCTCGAACTGATGCAGGCCGCCGAACTGCTTCATGATGTCCAGGCCCGGCCGCATCCACAGATGGAAGGTGTTGCCGAGGATGATCTGGGCGCCCATCTCCTCGAGCGAGCGCGGCATCACGCCCTTGACGGTGCCATAGGTGCCCACCGGCATGAAGATCGGCGTTTGCACGACCCCGTGGTTGAGCGTCATCTGGCCACGGCGGGCGTGGCCTTCGGTCTTGAGCAGTTCAAACTTCAGCATGGGCGCGATTGTCGCAGCAGGCGTGGCCGCCGGG
>JAIXSD010000370.1 GCA_027484885.1 Rubrivivax sp. | reverse complement strand
CCGGAGGGGCGCGAGGCGCTGCGCAACACGCGCTCGGCCACCAAGTCGGTGGCGGGCATGTTGCTGGGCCTGGCCATTGCCGATGGGCATGTGGCCAGCGTCAAGGCCAGCGTGCTGGAGCACCTGCCGCGCCAGGCCGAGCATGGGCGCCGCGAGCCCCGCAAGGCGGCCATCAGCTTCGAGGACCTGATCACCATGAGTGGGCCGCTGGAGTGCAATGACTGGAACGAATGGTCGCGCGGCAATGAAGAGCGCATGTACCTGGTCGAAGACTGGGTAGGATTCTTCTGGGAGCTGCCGATGCGCGGCTTCCCGGCCTGGGCCACCGCGCCCAAGGACTCGCCGCACGGCCGCGCCTTCAGCTACTGCACGGCAGGCGTCAGCACCGTGGGCGCGGCCTTGAGCGCGGCGGTGCGCGAGCCCCTGGCGCAGTACGCGCAGCGCCGGCTGTTCGATCCGCTGGGCATCACGGCGGCGCAATGGCAGTTCTTGCCGGCCGTGCCGCAGCAGCAGCAACAACAAGCCGGCCCGCCGATCCCGCAAGCCGGTGGCGGCCTGGGTTTGCGCAGCCTGGACCTGCTCAAGCTTGGCCAGCTCTACCGGGATGGTGGCCGTTGGCAGGGCCGGCAGCTGCTGCCCGCCGCCTGGGTGGCGGCCTCGCTGAGCCCGCAGGCGCGCATGGAGGATGGCACCGATTACGGCTATCTGTTCTGGGGCCACCAGTTCCAGGTGGGTGAGCGCCGCATCCGCAGCTGGGCCATGAACGGCGCCGGCGGCAACACGGTGCAGATCATCCCCGAGCTGGACGCCGTGATCGTGATCACCAGCAGCAATTTCCAGGTGCGCAATGCGCCGAAGCTGACGATGGATTTGCTGGCCAAGCATCTGTTGCCGGCCTTGCTGGCGAATTAACTGGTCGGGGTACCGTCAACTTGCCGCGGCCTGGCGCGCCAGCGCGAGAGGGGCAGGTCTTGCTCAAGCTATGGCTTGAAACGCCAGGCCCGGCACGGAGCAGGCGGCCGGTCTTCACACCTTGGCGAGAAAGGCCGCGGCGTCACCCGCCTCACACGGCCAGTCGGCGAAGACGCCGACCAGATTGCATTCCACGCAGTGGCAGGCGATGTAGTACCAGCGCACCTTGTGCGTGCCCTCGACCACGGAGACGCCGGACATCAGCTCGAAGACCTCGTTCTCGCACACGCACTCGTGCGTCTCGGGTTCTGATCCTTCCAAGTGGTCGGCGCTGTTGCCCATCAGATGCTCTTGCCCGCAGTCGGTGCAGGTGCGGATGGCCACGCCGGCTTCTTCATCGCTCTGCAGCGCGAAGGTTCGGCAGCCGCAGTCGCATTTGGAGGCGGCAAAGCGGGTGGCCTCGTGGCGGTTCGCGATGCTGTAGCTGCGCAGCTCGGCCTGGGTGTCGCCCGAGGTCGTGCCGTACCAGAACTCGCCTTTTTTCGTCAGTGCCATGGATGCGGCTCCGTGATTCGTTTGCTCGTTGATTCAGGATGGGCATCGCGGCGGGCTTGCCGCCCCGTTCGCCCTGATGCGCCGGATTCTGCCTGGAGGCCTGGCGAATCGGCCCCTAGGGCCCCGGGCCGGGTGAATGCCTGACGATGACGTGTCGCTGGGTGAGCAAAGGAAGCTGAACTGAAGGCGCAGGCAGCGGCCGGATCTGCTTGCTTGTTCGCTCCCTCGCGCACGGGGCGAGTTCCTGCGCTGGCGCCACCCCGGCGTGCTCCCAACTTGCTTCCTGTGACCGAGCGCTTCGCGCTTGTTTAGTAAACCGCGCTAAAAACACCCGTCTTCGGTTGCTTTGGTTGACGCTCAAAAAAGCGCTGGATATAAACATCACCCATGAACAAAGCCGGGTGAACTGCCTTCGCCCGAGCCTTGGAAGCGCAGGATGATGCGTTTATTAAACCCAAGACCGAGAACACCGGAGACACCGTGTTGCTGACGCTGAAGCTGATTTCAGAACCGCCGCTGCTGGGCTTGTTGCGCGATCGCGTAGCGCTGGGCTGCGCGCCGCTTGGCCTGCTCGGGCAAGCTGGGGTGTCGGCATGAGCGGAAACGGCAGCGGGGTCACCATCCGCGACATCGCCGAGGCCACGGGCTTGTCGATCGGCACCGTGTCGCGGGCGCTGAAGAACCAGGCCGGCATGACCGAGGTGACGCGCAACAAGGTGCGTGAGGCGGCGCAACGGCTCGGTTATGACCTCTCGCAGCTGAAGAAGGGCCGCATCCGGCGCATCGCCTTCTTGCTGCACAGCCAGCACAACACGCTGGCCTCCAGCCCCTTCTTCTCGCCGGTGTTGCATGGCGCCGAGGCGGCCTGCCGGCGCGAGGGGATTGCGCTGTCCTTCATCGTCGTGGGCCCAGCCGAGCCGGTGCTGGAGCAGGTGCGGGTGCATGCGCCCGATGCGATCTTGTGCGCGGGCTTTTTCGAGCCCGAGGTGCTGAGCGCGCTGATGCTGACGGGCAAGCCCATGGTGCTGGTGGACATGAACCGGCGCGGCAT
>JAIXSD010000127.1 GCA_027484885.1 Rubrivivax sp. | reverse complement strand
GATCGGGTGCTGAAGAAACTGATCCCTCAGTTTGGCGAAGCGCGGCTGCAAAGCCGGGCCGATGCCTTCACCACCCTGGCCCGCTCCATCATCGGCCAGCAGATCTCGGTCAAGTCGGCCCAGGCCTCCTGGGAGAAGTTTGTGGCCTTGCTGCCCGGCAACGCGGCCAAGATCCAGCCAGCCGCCTTGCTGGCGCAGGCGACCGAGTCGCTGCGCGGTGCGGGCCTGTCGGCGCGCAAGATCGAGTATTTGCGTGATCTGGCCCAGCATTTCGAAGATGGCCAGGTGCACGTCAAGCAATGGACGCAGATGGACGACGAGGCCATCATCGACGAGCTGGTGGCCATCCGTGGCATCGGCCGCTGGACGGCCGAGATGTTCCTGATCTTCCACCTGACGCGGCCCAATGTGCTGCCGCTGGACGATCCGCGCTTGATCAAGGGCATCAGCGATTTGTACTTTTCCGGCGAGCCGGTGTCGCGGGCCGAAGCGCGCGAGTTGGGCGACGCCTGGGCGCCTTACCGCTCGGTGGCCACATGGTACATTTGGCGCAGCCTCGATCCGGCCCCGGTGCAGCCCTGATTCGCCCGGCTCCTGCCTCCCGTAAAATGGTGGCTTGAGTCGTCTTCGGACCCTCCTCACTGACACGAAATCGCAGGATGAGCAAAAAACATTTTCTCGAGTTCGAGCAGCCCATTGCGGAGCTGGAAACCAAGATCGAAGAGCTGCGCTATGTGCAAAGCGAATCGGCGGTGGACATCTCCGAAGAGATTGACCGCCTCTCCAAGAAAAGCCAGCAGCTGACCAAGGATGTCTACGCCAGCGTCGAGCCCTGGCAGGTCTACCAGATCGCCCGGCATCCGCAGCGCCCCCAGACCCTGGACTACTGCGCCGAGGTCTTCACCGAATTCCAGGAACTGCACGGCGACCGTCATTTCGCCGATGACGCCGCCATCGTCGGCGGCTTGGCCCGCTTCAACGGCCAGGCCTGCATGGTGATCGGCCATCAGCGTGGCGCCGATTCGAAAGAGCGCGCCCTGCGCAACTTCGGTATGCCGCGCCCCGAGGGCTATCGCAAGGCCTTGCGTCTGATGAAACTGGCCGAGAAGTTCGGCCTGCCGGTCTTCACCATGATCGACACCATGGGTGCCTACCCCGGCATCGGTGCCGAGGAGCGCGGCCAGTCTGAAGCCATTGGCCGCAACATCTTCGAGATGGCCCAGCTGGAAGTGCCCATCATCGCCACCGTGATCGGTGAAGGCGGTTCGGGCGGTGCCCTGGCCATCGGCGTGGCCGACCAGGTGTTGATGCTGCAGTTCTCGGCCTATTCGGTGATTTCGCCGGAAGGTTGCGCCTCCATCCTGTGGAAGTCGGCCGAGCGCGCCTCGGAGGCGGCCAGCGCCCTGGGCATCACCGCCCACCGCCTGAAGGCCATGGGCCTGGTCGACAAGATCGTCAATGAGCCGGTCGGCGGCGCCCATCGTGACAACAAGCAGATGGCCTCCAACCTCAAGCGCGCTCTCAGTGACGCCCTGCGCCAGGTCAGCGACCTCAAGCCCAAGGAGCTGCTGGACCGCCGCTACGAGCGTCTGCAAGCCTATGGCCGCTTTGGCGACACCAAGAGCCGCTGATCCCTCGTCGGATCACAAATTCCGGGCCCCGAGGGGCCCGTTTTTCATGGGCGATCTGTGGTTGTGTTGAATCCCGAGCTGAATCCCGAGCTGGGCCAGCCCCGGCGCGTGGCCGTGGCCTTCAGCGGCGGCCGTGATTCGACGGCCTTGCTCCACTGTGTGGTGCGCCAGGCCCAGGCGCTGAATCGCTCGGTGGATGCTTGTGTGCAGGTGCTGGCCTTGCATGTCCACCATGGTTTGAGCACGCAGGCCGACGCCTGGCTGCAGCACGGGCAGGCCTTGTGTCAAACGTGGGCGGCGCAAGGCTTGCCGGTCGAGTTCCATCACCGGCGCTTGGCCGGCGAGCCTGCTGCGGGGCAAAGCATCGAAGCCTGGGCGCGCGAGGGGCGCTACGCCGCTCTGGCCGAGATGGCGATTGAGGCCGGCGCCACGCTCATCCTCATGGCCCACCATCGGCGCGATCAGGCCGAAACCCTGCTCTTGCAAGCCTTGCGTGGCGGCGGCGTGGCGGGCCTGGCGGGCATGCCTCGCTTGCAGCAGCGCGGCGGCAAGGCCGACCTGGTTTGGGCGCGACCTTGGCTGCAGCAGGGGCGTGAGGTCATCGAGAGCTACGTCGAAGCGCAGGGCCTGAGTTTTGTCGAGGACGACAGCAACAGCGACCCGCGCTACAGCCGCAACCGCCTGCGCTTGCAGGTCTGGCCGGCGCTGGCCGAGGCCTTCCCTGCCGCGGAGCGCAGCCTGGCCCTGGGTGCACAGTGGGCCCAGCAGGCGCTGGCCTTGCAGCGCGAGATGGCCGAGCAGGATTTGCCGGGCTTGCTGAGCCCGCAAGGCTTGCATCTGCCGGCTTTGCGGGCGCTCAGCCCTGCGCGTGCCAGCAATGCCTTGCGTGCCTGGCTGCATCAGCAGACAGGCCAGGTCGCGTCGGCCCGGCAGGTCACCGAGCTGCTGGCGCGCGAGGATGTGGAGTCGACCCTCAGCTGGCCTTGCGGCCCTGGTGTTTTGCACCTGTACCGCGAGCATTTGAGCTGGCAGGCTGCCTGCGAGGCGGGGGCGCCGATCGGCGAGACGAAGCTGCTCGATTTGAGCCGGCCCGGCGTCCACCCACAGCCCGATTGGGGCGGGGCCTGGCAGGTCTCAGCCGTGAGCGAGGGTGGTGTGCTGGCCGAAAGCCTGGCCCAGGTCTGCATGCGGGCGCGGCAGGGTGGCGAGCAGTTTCAGCGCCAGCCGCGCGGCTTGGCGCGCAGCCTGAAGAAGGCTTACCAGAGCGCGGCGCTGCCGGCCTGGCATCGCGAGGGGCCGCTCCTGCTGCGGGCCGATACCCAGCAAGTCCTGTTCGCGCCGGGCCTGGGTTTGGATGCCCGCAGCTTGGCCCCGCCGGGGGCACCGCAGCTGAAGGTTTGCTGGCTTCGTCTGGGTGAGAGTGAGCCTGCGCCGGATGCGTAAGCCGGCTCCCGCAGGC
The DNA here is from genome assembly GCA_027484885.1 of Rubrivivax sp. GTDB lineage: Bacteria > Pseudomonadota > Gammaproteobacteria > Burkholderiales > Burkholderiaceae_C > Paucibacter_A. Next base: position 2,526 of record JAIXSD010000127.1, on the reverse strand, counting down.
CCGGGGGAGGGCGTCATATTGCTGCAATGCAGCAGCTAGAATCTTTGGCTGCGACCGCGGCGCACCCCACCCGACCGGGTTTCCCACCCTTTCCGCGCGTGACGAACTGACCCTTATGGCATTGATTGTTCACAAGTACGGCGGCACCTCGATGGGGTCGACCGAGCGCATTCGCAATGTCGCCAAACGTGTCGCCAAATGGGCCCGTGCCGGGCATCAGATGGTGGTCGTGCCTTCGGCGATGAGCGGTGAAACCAACCGTCTTCTGGGCCTGGCCAAAGAGCTGGCGCCCGCCGGCAGCAGCGCCGCACTGAACCGTGAACTGGACATGATTGCCTCGACCGGCGAGCAGGTCTCGGTGGGCCTGCTGGCCATCGCCCTGCAGGCCGAAGGCCTGGAGTCGGTCAGCTACACCGGCTGGCAAGTGCCGGTGGCCACCGATTCGTCCTACACCAAGGCCCGCATCGAGAGCATCGACGACACCCGCGTGCGCGCCGATCTGGCGGCCGGCAAGGTGGTGGTGATCGCCGGCTTCCAGGGCATCGACGAAGAGAACAACATCACCACCCTGGGTCGAGGTGGTTCGGACACCTCGGCCGTGGCGATTGCTGCGGCCATGAAGGCCGACGAGTGCCTGATCTACACCGATGTGGACGGCGTCTACACCACCGACCCGCGCATCGTGCCGGAGGCCCGCCGCCTGCACACCATCAGCTTCGAAGAGATGCTGGAGATGGCCTCGCTGGGCTCCAAGATCCTGCAGATCCGCTCGGTCGAGTTCGCTGGCAAGTACCGCGTGCCGCTGCGCGTGCTGTCCAGCTTCACGCCCTGGGACATCGATATCAACGAGGAAGCCAAGTCCGGCACCCTGATCAGTTTTGAAGAGGACGAGAAAATGGAACAAGCCGTCGTGTCGGGCATTGCCTTCAACCGTGACGAAGCCAAGGTGACCCTGCTGGGCGTGCCGGACAAGCCGGGTATTGCCTTCCAGATCCTGGGCCCGGTGGCTGATGCCAATATCGACATCGACGTCATCATCCAGAACGTCTCGCACGACGGCAAGACCGACTTCAGCTTCACCGTGCCACGCAACGATTACGCCCGCACACTGGAACTGCTGGAGACCAAGGTTGGCCCCGCCACCAATGCCTCCAAGGTGGTCGGTGATCCGCGCATTTGCAAGGTCAGCATCGTCGGCATCGGCATGCGCTCGCATGTGGGCGTGGCCTCCAAGATGTTCCGCGCGCTGAGCGAAGAAGGCATCAACATCCAGATGATTTCCACCAGCGAGATCAAGACCTCGGTCGTGATCGACGAGAAGTACATGGAGCTGGCCGTGCGCGCGCTGCACAAGGCCTTCGATCTGGACCAGGACGAAAAATCTTGAAGAAGTTCTTGCGAAGCCTGAAATTCTTCGTATAGAATGCAAGGCTACGCTGGAGTCGTGACCGAGTGGCCGAAGGTGCTCCCCTGCTAAGGGAGTATGTGGGCAAAACCTGCATCGAGAGTTCGAATCTCTCCGACTCCGCCAGCTGAAGTTGGCAGACTGAAAAGTCGAAAACAGACGCTGCAAAAATGCGAAACCCCTGATGAGCGAAAGCTGATCAGGGGTTTTTGCTTTGTGGGCTCGTCTTTCTCATTCATCTGAGCGCCGGGCCCAAAAGAAAAGCCCGGCCTCCTTGCGGTGCCGGGCTGTGCCGATGGGCTAACGGTTTACGGAGACGTGGCGGCCGCAGCGCTTGCTGAGCCTGCTTTGTTGCCCGCTGCTGCTTCAGCCGCCTTGGGCTTGTAGGCCTCCGACACATCGCGCTTGCCACGTTCCAGCCAGGGCACGGGCTGGTCCATCCAGGCCGGGCGTGGCGCGTTCAGCAGGTAGTGGTCGAAGAACTCGGCCATGTGCAGGCTGAAGTGCTTGATGTTGTCGCGCTCGCCCAGGCCGTGCTTCTCGCCGTTGTAGTTGAACCAGTAAGCCTCCTTGCCCAGGCGGCGCAGGGCGGTGAAGAACTCAATGGCCTGGTAGAAGGGCACGGCATCGTCCTCGTCGTTGTGCACGGTGAGGTAGGGCGTTTGCACCTTGTCGATCTTGAAGATGGGCGAGTTCTCCAGGTACAGCTGCGGCTTGTCCCAGGGCGTGGCGCCGATGCGGCTCTGGCCCTGCTCGTACTGCACGGCGCGGCTGATGCCGGTGCCCCAGCGGATGCCCCCGTAGCCGCTGACCATATTGGCCATGGAGGCGCCGGCTTCCGCCGCGCGGAACATCGTCGTGCGCGTCAGCAGGTAGTTGATCTGGTAGGCGCCCCAGCTGTGGCCCTGGATGCCCACGCGCTTGGGGTCGGCATAGCCCTTTTTGATCAGCTCGCGTACGGCCGGCAGCACCGTGTTCATGGCGCTCTGGCCCGGGTGGCCCACGGTGAACACCACATCGGGCCGCAGCACCAGATAGCCCTGGCTGGCATAGCGGGTCGGGTTGATGTTCTGGCCCGGCGCCGGCGCCACATGGTTGTGCAGCTTGTCCGTCATCTTTTC
>JAIXSD010000129.1 GCA_027484885.1 Rubrivivax sp. | reverse complement strand
GGCACCAGGGTCGAGCGGAACACCACCACATGCGGCTCGCTCTTTTGCTTGAGCGCTTCACCGATCTGCTCGGCCAGGCGCAGCACCGCGCCCTGGTCCTGGCTGCCGTTGGCCGCCGAAGGCGTGCCCACACACACCAGCGAGATCTCGGTGGCCAGCACGGCCTGCACTGCGTCCGTCGTCACGCTGACATGGCCGCTGGCGGCAACTTGCGCCATCAGCTCCACCATGCCCTCCTCGACCACCGGCGTCTTGCCGTTCTTGATCAGGTCCAGCTTGGCCGGCTCGATGTCCACGCCCACCACATCATGGCCGTCCCGCGACAAACAAGCCAGCGACACCGCGCCCACATAGCCCAATCCGAAAATGCTGATCTTCATGACTTCACTGCCTGCTTTTTTGATGAGGGGGATGCCGTGGCCAAGACCTTGGCGATGATCGCGTCCAGGCGCTCCATGGAGCGCGGCCAGGCATGGTGACTGAGCATGCGCGCACGGCCGGCGGTGGACAGACGCTCCCGCTCGGCGGGGTTCTCGACGATGCGCAGCACCGCATCGGCGCATTGCTGCGGCGTATCGGCCACCAGCAGATGGGTCTCGGCTTCGGCATCGACACCGCCTGCGGCGATGCTGCTGGTGACCACGGGCACGCCCATGGCCATGGCTTCGAGGATCTTGTTCTGCGTGCCGCGGGCAATCGCCAGCGGTGCAACCATCAAGGCCGATTTGCGCACATAGGGCTGCACATGCGGCACCGAGCCGGTGACGGTGACGCCGTCGATCTCACCGAGCTTGCGCATGGCCGGCGAAGGATCCGCGCCGACGATGGTCAGCTTCATCTGCGGGCGGCGCGCCTTGATCAGGGGCCAGGTTTCCGCGCAGAAACGCGACATGCATTCCTGGTTGGGGTAGTAGTCCATGCGGCCGATGAAGCTGATGGTGTCGGGGTCGTAGGCCGTGCCGTCGGGGCTGAAGTAATCGGCATCGACGCCGTTGGGGAACCAGTCGGTCGCCGCACCCGTGCCGTAGTCGTTGAGCGTTTGCCATTCGGCACGGGTGGTGGCGGTGCAGAGGTCAAAGCGGCGGGCCAGGCGCTTCTCGGCCGCCAGCATCTTGTAGCCCTCGAGCCGGTAACCCAGGGACAGCGGGAAAGGTTTCGCGTCCGCGTACTCCAGCCATTTCTGCGAATCCATATCGCCGAAGTCCAGGATCTTGGGAATGCCCTGCACATGCTCCACATACTGCGCGACCGAGGAGCAGTGGACAAAGATCAGATCGAACTTTTGCGTGGCCAGCAGGTGCTTGATCTTGGCCGCCAGCTCGGCCGAGTAGAAAAAGCCCATGGACGAGGGCGTGGTCAGGGGCAGACGGGCCACCATGCGCAAAGCCTGCACCGGGTTGTGCACGCGTGCCATGTGGAAGGCCTTGCAATGCGGTGCAATGCCCTGCCCTTCCACGCCTTCGTCTTCGGCGCGCACCAGCGAGCAGACCGTGACTTCATGACCCGCCGCCGTCAGGTGGCGGATCATATTGAAGGGCCGGATCTTGCCGCCACGCTTGGGCGGAAAGGGAAAGCGGTGGCAGACGTAGAGGATGTTCATGCGGGCGGATCAAGGGGCTGGGGCATCAAGCTCGGGGCAGGTAGGACTTCAGCTCCAGCGCCACATCGGCAGGGCTGCGGCCATCCAGGTAGACCCGGCTCCAGATTTCGAGGTTCATCAGGGACAAGAGCGCGTCGGTGCCGTCCATGCGGTTGGCTTCATGGTCGGCGATCAGGCCCGACACCACGGCCGGCACAAAAAGGCCACGGGCCTTCACCACCTCGGGCGCCAGCAGGCGGCGCAGCAGCGGGGCCAGTTCCTTCTTGAGCCAGGCGCCCATGGGCGTGCCAAAGCCACGTTTCTTGCGGTTCAGGATGTCGTCGGGCAGCACATCGGCCAGGGCCGACTTCAGCACATGCTTGAGGCGGCCGCCGCGGATCTTGATGTCCGAGGGCATGGATGCGGCCAGCTCCAGCAGCTCGTGATCCAGCAAGGGCACGCGGCATTCCAGCGACACGGCCATGCTCATCTTGTCGGTCAGCAGCAGCAGGTCATCCGGCAGCTGGGTCTCGGCATCCACCGCCAGCATGCGGTTGAGCTCATCCTCATGGCCGGCGCCGGCAAAGGCCGCGGCCAGCGGATCTTGCCCGCCCGCACCATCCACCAGCAATTGGCCGATCAAGTCCTGACCCAGCACCTGCAAATAGCTCTGGTAGCGTGCATCGGCACCCATGCCCGCGCTGGCGACAAAACCCTTGGCCAGACGCAAGGTGTTGAGCAGGCCCGAGTGGCGATCGGCCGGCAGGCGGCCCGCCGCAAAACCAATGGCCGATTGCAGCCAGCCCGGCAGCGCCTGAAAGCGGCGTGCGTAATGGCCCCCCAGATAACGGCGATAACCGCCAAACAGCTCGTCACCGCCTACGCCTGAAAGGATCACCTTCACATCCTGGCGCGCGAACTGCGAGACCAGATAGGTGGTGATGAAGGCTGTGTCAGCCAGCGGCTCGTCCATATGCCAGAGCAGCTGGGGCAAGAGGCCCACCACATCGGGCTTGACGACGATTTCTTTGTGCTGAGTCTTGAACAGCTTTGAGACCTGGCGCGCGAACGGCAGCTCGTTGTAGAGCGTCTCGGCCTCACCGCCTTCAAAGCCGATGGCATAGGTTCGGATGGGCTCGCTGGACTCGCGGGCCATATAGGCCACGACCGCGCTGGAATCGACACCGCCCGAGAGGAAGGCGCCGATGGGCACATCGCTGACCATCTGCATGCGCACCGCACGCTGCAGACTTTCGCGCGAGCGCTCGATCCACTCGGCCTCGCTCCAGTCGCGGCGGATCTGCGACGAGACGCGCCAGTAGCGCCATTCCTTGACCTGACCGCCCTCCACCGCCAGCAGCGTGGCCGGCGGTAGCTTGCGAATGCCCTTGAACATGCTGCCCGGCGCAGCCACATAGCCCAGCTGCAAGTAGCTGGACAGCACGCGGGTGTCCAGCTCGGCGTGCGCGCCCGGCAAGGCCAGCAAGGCCTTGGCCTCGGTGGCAAACGCCAGGCGCTGACCGTCCTGCATCACATACAAGGGCTTGACGCCGATGCGGTCGCGGCCGATCAGCAGGCGGCGGCGACGCGCATCCCAAAGCGCGAAGTCGAACATGCCGTTGAGGCGGTGAACGAAGTCATCGCCTTCGGCGTCGTAGAGGTGCAGCAGCACCTCGCTGTCCGAGCCGGTCTTGAACTGAAAGCCCTTGGCCTGCAGCTCAGCGCGCAGCTCGCGGTAGTTGTAGATCTCGCCATTGCAGACCAGCCACAGGCTGCCGTCCTGGTTGGACAGGGGCTGATGGCCGCCCGCCAGGTCGATGATGGACAGGCGGCGCATCGCAATGCCGCAAGCGCCATCGATGTGCTGGCCTTCATCGTCAGGGCCCCGATGCTGGGTGATGTCTCCCATCAGGCTCAAATGGGCCGATTCGACCGGGGCGCCGTCGAGGCGCAGGATGCCGTGGATGCCGCACATAGCTGGGTCAGGCCTCAGGAAGAAACAACAGGGAAGGTACGGCCGTAGCGGCCCAGGGCGCGCCGGTAGACCTCTTCGTAGCGGGCCACGCTGCGGGCCCAGGTGCGCTCGGCCTCCACAAAATGGCGGGCCTGCGCTGCGATGCGGGGCCACTGTTCGCGCTGAGCCAGCAGTTGCTCGATGGCGGCAGCCAGGGCACCCACATCGCCGGCCTTGAACAGATGGCCGGTCTCGCCGTGACGCACCAGCTCATGATGGCCGCCGACATCGGAGGCCACAAACATGCGGCCCTGGGCCATGGCCTCCAGGGGCTTAAGCGGCGTGACCAGCTCGGTCAGGCGAATCGGCAGGCGCGGATAGGCCAGCACATCGATCAGCTCGTAATAACGCTGGACCTCAGCGTGCGGCACCCGGCCGGTGAAGATCACCTGCTGCTGCAGGCCCAGGCGCTCCACCTGCGCCTTGAGCGCGGCCTCCTGCGGGCCGCCACCAACCAGCAGCACGCGCAGCTGAGGCAGCGTGGGCAAGAGGCGGGCCGCGGCGTCCAGCAGCAGGTGCAGGCCTTCGTAGCCGTAGAAAGAGCCCGCGAAACCGAGCACCACCGCGCCGTCCAGGCCCAACTTAGTGCGCAGCACCGGGTCCGGGCTGACGCCAAACTGGAAGGCCTGGGCATCGACCGCATTCGGGATCACGGTGATGCGGTCGGCCGGCACGCCGCGCGACATGATGTCGCCGCGCAGGCCTTCGCAAATCGTGGTGATCTGGTCGGCACGCTTGAGCGCGAAGCTCTCCAGCGCCCGCGAGACGCGGTAGCGCAGGCTGCCTTCGGTGGTGGTGCCATGGTCCACGGCCGCGTCTTCCCAGGAAGCGCGCATCTCGTACACCACCGGCAGGCGCAGCTGGCGCCCCACCCAGAGGCTGGGCAAGGCGTTCAGCACCGGAGAATGGGCGTGGATGATGTCCGGGCGCTCAATGGCCACGACCTCGCGGATGCGCGCGGCCGTCAGCTGCATCTGGCGGATCAGGCCATCGGCGGCCGTGCTGGGCGTGCGGTGGAATTGCCAGCCCGAAGCTTCCTCCATCAGGCCCTCGCCCGGCCCCTGCTTGGGGCTGGTCAGGTGGGACGTGATCCAGCCGCGCGCACGCTGCTCGCGCAGGATGGAGGCAGTACGAAAGCTGTAGCCGCTGTGCAGCGGCAAGGAGTGGTCGAGGATGTGGAGAACGCGCAAGCTCATAGCGGCTGGACGCGCAGGCATGCGCGGGAGATCAGATTCGGTGGGCGGCTTCGTGCATCAAGCGCGCAGTGGTGTGAGGCGGGCATGGCTCATCAACCCAGATTGCGCACGATGAAAGGCCCCAGCCAGTTGACAAAGCCCAGGGGCAGGCGCCGCCAGGTCTTGATCAGGAGCTGGTACTTCGCATTGCTGGGGTTGTTCTGCGGCACGGCATCGCGCTTGTAGAGGCAGTACTCGTAGTGCAGCGGTGTCGGCTCGAAGCCCCAGTTTTTCTTGAAGGCGTAGGAACCCGTGCCCTGCTTGCTGCGGCCGTAGTCAAAGACCTTGAGCCCGCGAGCACAGGCGCGGCGCATCAGCTCCCAGTACTTGAAGTCATTGCCCGCCAGATCGCGCGCAGCTTCGTCATCGCCAGCGTAGTACGGCAGCACCTCGTCGCGGAAGTAGAAACTCAGCACCGAGCTGACCGGCTTGCCCTGAGCATCGGTGACGGTCAACACCTCGGCATCGGTGCCGAATTCGTCCAGCAAGGCCGCGAAGTAGCGCTTGGGCATGGCCGGTGTGCCATGGCGGTGGGTGTTGTCAGCGTAGAGCGCGAAAAAGCGGTCGACATTCGGGTCGATGTGCGAGACCAGATGGTTCTTGATGCCCTTGCGCACGCTGGCCCGCGCCTTGCGAGGGATGGCCAGCATATTGGCCTCTTCCTCGGGCAGGATTTCCTTGCGGAAGGTAACGTACAAGTCCTGCTTGGGCCAGTCGGCGTGACGCGGCTCGATGTTGCGGAACTCCAGGTGCTCGGCACCCAGGCGCTGGGCGATGGCCTGCGCTTCTTGCTCCAGGGCAGCGGCGGCCTCCAGGTTCAGGGCCGCGACACCGCCGTACACCGCGAAGGGCAAGGCCACCAGCGAGTGGCCGAACAGCATGCTCTTGACCTGCGCCAGGGGCAGCACGCCCTCGATCTGGCCCTCACGCTCAGCGTAAAGGAAGAAACCCTGGTGCTTGAACACCTGCTCGACCATGCGCAACCAGCCGGCGCGGTGGAAGAAGGTCGCTTGCGGGCAGGCCAGGACGAACTCGTCCCAACGGCGGGCAAGCGCGGCGTCTTGCGCCGTCAGGCGCTTGATCTGGAGTGCAGCCATGGCTCAGGCTGCAACCGCGCTGGTGGCCAGCGCCGCGGTGCGTCGACCCAGAAAGATCTCATCCATGCGACCCCAGGCAAAGTCCTGCAGCAGGCGGCCAATGCGGTCGTGGGTGCGCGCAATATTGACGTAATGCCGGAAGCGGGACTTGCTGTCGATACCAGCCACGCGGGGTTGGTCGACGTCGATCTCCCAGGGGTGGAAATAAAACACGGCCGACTGCTGATCCTGGGCATTGACCTGGCGGATCAACCAGCGCGACACCGGATAGGGCAGCAGGCGGAAATAGCCGCCGCCGCTGGATGGCAGGTTCTTGTTCATCACCCGCAGGGTTGTGACCGGCACTTCCAGCAGGCCCGCGCGCACCGGGTAGGCGAAGCGCGGCGAATCGGGCATGCCGTAATGGTCGTGCTGGATTGGGTAGACGCTGGAGCTGTACTGATAGCCGGCCTCGCGCAAGGTGTCGAAGGCCCAGAGATTGCTCTTGCCGATCGAAAAACTCGGCGCGCGGTAGCCGATCACCTCATGGCCACCCAAATCTTCCAGCAGCTTCTTGGCGCGGACGATGTCCTGCATGAAGGCCTGCGGGCTCAGATCGCTGGCGCGCTCATGGCCGTAGCCATGGCTGGCAAGCTCGTGGCCCGCAGCCACGATGTCGCGCACCACCTGCGGATAACGCTCGGCAATCCAGCCCAGGGTGAAGAACGTGGCCTTGGTCTGGTGCTGGTCAAACAGGGCCAGGATGCGCTCGATATTGCGCTCAACCCGGCATTCGCAGCCTTCCCAATCGCCACGCGCAATATAGGGCGCGAAGGCCGAGACCTGGAAGTAATCTTCCACATCCACGGTCATCGCATTCCGTATGGCTTTTTGTTCAGACAT
>JAIXSD010000532.1 GCA_027484885.1 Rubrivivax sp. | reverse complement strand
TCGGGCTGGGGCGCCGGCGGCAGCTCGGCCGGCACGGTGTCGTGCGCGTACTCGCTGGAGGGAAGGGTGTCGCTCATGGAAGCAGGATTGTCAGGGGGCGTGAAGCCTCAAAGGCGGGCGCATGAAAAAAGGCCGGTGAAACTCACCGGCCTTTGTGTGTGATCAAGTGCAGCGGCCGATGGCTCGCTCAGGGCTCAGCGCAGGCCGGCAATGTAGTCGGACACGGCCTTGATCTCGCGATCGTTGAGCTTTGCGGCCACGCCGGTCATCTGGGCATTGTTGGCGCGGGCGCCAGAACGGAAGGCGATCAGCTGGGCTTCGGTGTAATCCGAGTGCTGGCCGGCCAGACGCGGGTACTGGGCCGGCATGCCGGCGCCATTGGGGCTGTGGCAGCCGGCGCAGGCTGGGATCGAGCGCTCGGCAATGCCACCGCGGTAGATTTTCTCGCCCAGCTCGACCAGGGTCTTGTCCTTGGCGAAGCCCGGCTTGGCTTGCTTGGAGGCGTAGAAAGCGGCGACATGCTTGATGTCTTCGTCCGACACCGCGGCGGCCATGCCTTGCATGACGGCGTTCTTGCGGATGCCGGCCTTGAATTCGGTCAGCTGCTTGGCCAGGTACTCGGGGTGTTGGCCTTGCAGGATGGGGTTGGCCGGGCTGCCGCGCGAGCCGTCTGCCGTGTGGCAGGCGGCGCAGACCTGGGCCGAGATGGCAGCGCCCTTGGCCAGATCGGGCTTGGCGGAGGCCTTGGCTTCGTTGGCTTGTGCCGCCGAGAAAGTGGCGAATGCAAGCACGAGGCTCGTGGTCAGGACAGCAGCAGTCTTCATCATGAATTTATTGATTCGGTAAGCGCAACCCATAGATTTTACAATGGCAATCCACCAAGCCTGAATACTTCATGACCAACACCACTTCTGAGCCGCAAGAAATCGCGCCAAATCCGGTTGCCGCGGCCGCCCCCACTGACAAGGTGGTGTTGGGCTGGACCCACACTGCGCGCTTCCTGACCACTGCCAGCCAGCTGGTCCATCTGCCACCCAATGAGCTGCCCGAGATCGCCTTCGTCGGCCGCTCGAACGCCGGCAAGTCCACGGCCATCAACACCCTGGCCCAGCAAAAGCGCCTGGCCTTTGCGTCCAAGACGCCGGGTCGTACCCAGCACATCAATTTGTTCCACCTGGGCCCCAAGGACGCACCGAACGCGCTGTTCGCCGACCTGCCCGGTTACGGCTATGCCGCGGTGGCCAAGGCCGCCAAGCTGCGCTGGCAAAAGGTGATGGCCGACTACCTGGAGGTGCGCCGCAGCCTCTCGGGCGTGGTGCTGATGGTGGACTCGCGCCTGGGCCTGACCGATCTGGACAAGCAGCTGCTCGAGTTCGTCACTCCGCGCGTGCGCAATGGCGAAATCAAGCTGCTGGTGCTGCTGACCAAGGCCGACAAGCTCAACCGCAAGGAGGCCGATGCGGCTTTCTTCGCCACCCAGGATTTCCTCGGCGACATCGTCACCGAAGAGTCCGATGTGCGCGTGACCTTGTTCTCCGCGCTCAAGAAGCAGGGCGTGGCCGATGTCGCCCACATCCTGTACGAGTGGGCCCACAGCGCCACCTTGGTCAATGCCAGCTTCAACCCCGAGGACCTGCCCGACCCGGCGGCCCAGGCTGGTGAGGCCGATGAGGCGGAGGGCGCCGCTGAGGCGTGATCCGCCATCGTCGCGGCCCGCTCAAGGCCGGCCGATAAAAAGGTAGATGGCCTTGCTGCCCTGCGGCGCCGTGCCCACCGCCAGGTAGAGCGGGCCGATGCCGGTGTCGGCGCCGATGAAGAGGCTGGCGGCCGTGCGCAGGTCTTTGCTGGAGACCTTGTCGTTCTGCCCCCAGGCATTGCCGATTTCCAGTGAGCCGCCGTAGAAGAAGCCGCGCGTCAGCAGCGGCGTTTCGCGCAGGCGGCGGTAGTAGGTGGCGCGGCCGAAGACCAGGGTGTCACCGATCAGCTGCCCCGGCTGGTAGCCCGAGAGCTGCTGGAAGCCGCCCAGCGAGTACGGCCCTTGCGCCGAGTCTTCGGGCTGACGGGCCAGGAAGGTTCGGGCATGCAGATTGAGCGTGTGCGTGCCCCAGCTGCGCACCCAGCTGCCTTGCAGCTCGGCGCGGTGGAAGGCCGCATGGCGCACGCTGCCGCCGCTTTGCTGGCCAGCAATCGCCTCGAACAGCACGCGGTAGCCGCGCTGCGGGAAGTTGGCGAAGTCCAGCTGGTCCACCACCGCCTTAAGGCGCAAGCCGGTTTCACTCCAGACCTTGTCCAGACGGTTGTCGCTCAGCAGCGCGGGCGCCAGCTTGGGGGTCACCCGCCAGTTCTGGTGCTGCAGACCCAGGCGCAGCTCACCGAGGCGGCCCCAGGGCTGGCCCAGATCGGCGCCGAAGGTCGCGGCCTGGCGCTGCAGCCGCGCCACGGCCACATCGCTGGTGTCCTGGTAGAGCGTGAAATTGCGGCGGTCCAGCTCGGCCCAGCCGGAGACAAACCAGTCGTTCGAGCGGCCGAGCTGGAAGCTCAGCGGTTGGTAGATCTCGCTGTAAAAGCGCGGCGTCTGGCCGATGGTCAGCTGGTTGCGCCACTCGGTGCCCAGCGGGGTCAGCCAGTGGCGGTTGTGGGAGATGCGCAGATTGAAGGCGCTCTCGCCATCGAAATCGGTGCTGAGGTCCAGGCCGATGCGGAAGTAGTTGGGGCCCCAGTGCTTGTCGTCCATGGTGAAGACCAGGGCGTCGCCGCCAGCGCGCTGCTCGACGTGGTAGTCGACCCGCTCGTAGTCTCCCGAGGAGGCCAGCAGGCGCGCATCGCGCTCGGCCCGCTCGGTGTCGAAGATCTGGCCCGGCGCCGATTCCAGCTGCGCCTTGAAGCGCTCGGGGTTGGTGATGCTGCTGCCTTCAAACTTCACCGCCGCCAGCATGGCCTTGGGCTGGTTGCGGCGCACGCGCTCCAGCTGCCATTCGGCATAGGCTTCGGGCGACACGGCCAGGCTGCGCAAGCGCGGCAGCATGGACTCGGCCGCGGCTTCGCCGGCGGCGATCAATTCGCGCGTCTTGTCGAAATCGCTGGCGCCCAGCGGGCCCAGATGCGGCGTGATCAAGAGATCGCTCGGGGCCAGCGTGGCCAGGCTGCGCTGAACGTTCTGCTCGGTCAGGATGTTGATCATCTGCCCGGTCACGCCGACCAGGGAGCTGAGTGCCGAGCGGCCCGACAGCGGCGTGCCGACATTGACGGCGATCAGGCGCTGTGCCCCCAGGCTGCGCGCCACATCGACCGGCAGGTTGTTGACCAGGCCGCCGTCGCCCAGGATGCGCTCCTGCCACTCGGTCGGGGCGAACACGCCGGGCACGCTCATGCTGGAGCGCAGGGCCAGGGCCAGATCGCCCCGGCTCATCACCAGCTGGGCGCCAGTTTCGAGGTCGGTGGCCACGGCCCGGAAGGGCGTGGGCAGATCGTCGAAGTTCTGCACATTGCGCACCGGCAGGGTGAAGCGGCGCAGCAGGATCTCCAGCCCGCGGCTGGACAGCGTGCCTTGCGGCAGGCGGATCTCGCCGTCGCGCATGCCCACCTCCACGGCGGGCGAGAACTCGAAGTCTTCTTCCTTGCGGCGCTGCGAGAGCTGCTGCCGGTCGACCCGGCTGTTGAAGACCGTGCCCCAGTTGACGGCCAGCAGCTCGCGCTCGAGATCGCGCGCACTCATGCCGCTGGCGTAGAGGCCGCCGATGATGGCACCCATGGAGGTGCCTGCCACCATATCGGCCGGGATGCGCTCGCGCTCCAACACCTTGAGCACGCCGACATGGGCCAGGCCGCGTGCGCCGCCGCCCGAGAGCACCAGGCCGATCGGCGGTCGCTCCGGCGGGCCGGC
>JAIXSD010000317.1 GCA_027484885.1 Rubrivivax sp. | reverse complement strand
GTTAGGGGCTGCGAACGGTTTTCACCTTAGCAGTGCGGCCTGGGTGCTGACACCGGGTTTGGCCGCAGCGCGCTGCAAATTGACGATGGCGGGCCAGGCCTGACGATTTCGGGTCAGTGGGCGCGAGCCCGCGGCAGGTGGGCGCGAATCAGCGGCTCTCGCTCGGCCGCTCGCCAAAGCGGCGCAGATAGGCCTGGCTGAACTTGCCGGCGCTTTGAAAACCCCAGCGCTGCGCCAGCTCAGCAATGCGGCCAGCCTGGCCCTGGCGCAGCTCGGCGCGGGCACGGTCCAGGCGCAGCTGGCGCAAATAGGCCATGGGCGTGAGGCCCAGGTGCTCGTTGAAATGGCGCAGCAGGCTGCTGACGCTGACGCAGGCGGCTGCAGCGATGTCCGTCAACAGGACCTCGCTCTGGGCATGGGCGTCGAGGTAGTCCAGCGCGCGGCTCAGGCTGCGCGGCAGCAGGGGCTGCTCGCGGCGATTGGGCTGGGCTGATGCGTTTGTGCCCAGCGCGGCCTGCTCATGCAGCAAGCTCAGGCCCATCATCTCCACCCAGCGCTCGATCAGCAGGTGCGGCGTTGCGCCATCGCCCTGTTGCAGCAGGCCGCTGGCCTGCTGGGCCATGAAGTGCAGCTTTTGCGCCAGGCCGGGCGCCAGCTTGGGCTGCAAGCGCGTAGGCGGCGCCTCCGCGCCCGGCGCGGCCCACAGCGCGGAGCCCAGGCGCAGCAGGGGCTCGCGTGGCAGGGCAATTTCCACAAAATGCGAATCGGCCGCGAACTGGGCCTGCGCCACCTCGGCCGGGTTGAAGACCAGGCCCTCGCCGGCGCGCGCCAGGCATTCGCCCTCGTTCAGCATCTGCATGCGCACCGAGCCCGACAGCACCAAGCCCACCAGCAGATGCGGCGCGCGCTCGGCCACCGCGCTGCTTTCCTGCGAGCGCACATTCAAGACAAAGCTGTTGCGCGATTCGGTCAGAAACAGCTGGGGCGCCGCGCCGGACTGCAGGGCGCTGGGCGCCTGCACCAGCTCCAAATTCAGGCGCGCAGCCCGGTCCCGGCCCCAGGATTCAATCTCGCGATGCGCCAAGGGCGCGCGCGCGTTCAGCTCGGCGAAATAGTGCTCGATGCCCTGGCGCGAGGCGAACTGGACCGAGCGCACCGCCGGCGGGCGGGTTGGCGATGGTGGTGAGGGAGGCTTGCGCGAGGCCTGGCCTCGGGCGGCCGTGGGTTGCGGTACATCAGTCATGCCGAAAGCGTTTTGCGCTGAGCCGGGATCCGCCTGCATCGGCGGGCAGAGCGTTCAGGCCAGTATGGGGCCGCACCGTGGGTACGCCCTCCCGGCATAACCCGCAGATGCGCGGTGTGCGCCCGCGGGTGGTCGTGAGGCCGAGCACTAGACTCCGGACCTATGTCTCTTGTTTCCCCCTCTGATCTGGAGCCCGCTTCTTTGGATCTGCCGCCGGCTGACCATGCGGTCGCCCGCCTGCGCGCCGCCTGCCTGCTGGGCGATACAGCCAACACCCGGCCGCGCCTGGACCGGGGCGAGCCGCGCATCGAGCGCTGTGCGCGCTGCCGCCTGATCCCCAGCCACTGCATGTGCCATCTGCGGCCGGTGCTGAGGCTGCCGCCGCAAGGCCACCGGCCGGCGGCGGTGTGTTTGATCATGGCGCCCTTCGAAGCGCTCAAGCCCAGCAACACCGGCTGGCTGATCGCCGATGTGCTGCCCGAGACGCAGGCTTTTGTTTGGTCTCGCGTGCAGGTGGAGCCGGGCCTGCTGGCGCTGCTGGCCGATCCGCAGTGGCAGCCCTATCTGGTGTTTCCGGGGGAATTCGCACAAGACCGTCAGGTGCTGAGCGAGCCCGAGCCCGTGCCCGAGCCTGTCGCGGCTGGCGGCGCAGCGCCCGCCAAGCGACCGCTGTTTGTGCTGCTGGATGGCACCTGGTCCGAAGTCTGCAAGATGTTCCGCAAAAGCCCCTACCTGGCCCGGCTGCCGGTGCTGAGCCTGCAGCCCGAGCAACTCTCGCGCTACCGCCTGCGCCGCTCGCACCACGAGCACCATTTCTGCACCTCGGAAGTGGCCGCCCTGTGCCTGGCCCTGGCCGGCGATGAGGTGGCGGCGCAGACGCTGGAGGCATATCTCGATGTCTTCAGCAGCCGCTACCTGCGCGCCAAGCAAAGCGTGCCGGCGGATGAGGGCGATGAGGTGCACCAGCGCTTGCGGGCCTTGGCGGCCCTGGGTTGAGTTGAGCTGGAGGCGAGCGTCACGCCTGCGCTGGGGCTTCGGTCACGACCCGGTTGCGCCCGCCGCGCTTGGCTTCGTAGAGCCGCTGATCGGCGCGCTGCAGCAGGGCGCTTTCAGACTCATCGACCTGCAAGCTGGCGACGCCGAAGCTCATGCTGCGGCGCAGGCGGCTGCCATCCGGCAATGCGATGCCAGCGTACTCGGCCACGCGCAGGCGCACCCGCTCGGCCAGGGCCGCAGCCGCATCTTGCGGGGTCTCGGGCAAGACCAGCACGAACTCCTCTCCGCCGTAACGAGCCACCCAGTCGCCACTGCTGCCGCGCAGTTCGCTGCGCAGGATTTCGCCAGTGGCCTTGAGCAGTTGGTCGCCCGCCGCGTGGCCATGCTGGTCGTTCACCTGCTTGAAATGGTCAATGTCGCAGAAGACCAGGGACAGCGGCCGACCGTAACGGCGAGCATGTTGGATCTCGGTATCCAGTTGCTGCGAGAAGTACAGGCGGTTGCGGCAGCCGGTCAGCGCATCGGTGGTGGACAGCGTTTTCAGCTCGCTCAGGGCTAGTTCCAAATGGGCTGTGCGATCGGCGACTTTGTCTTCCAGGGTTTGGATGTGCTCAGCCAGGCGACCTTGCAGCAGGCGAAAGCCTTGATCGACGCGGTCGATCTCGTCGTGGACGGAGCGTGGCGGTCGTCGCAAATCCAAGGTTTGGGTCAGATCGTCGGCGGCGAGGTCTGCCACGAACCGGCTCAGGCGGCTCATCGGTCTTTGCAGGTCTCGCTTCAGCACCCAGACGATGACGCCAATCAAGAGCGTGGCGGTTAAGGCGCTGGAGAGCAGTACGGCACCAGCGGCCCGAGCGACTTCGCGGTAGACCAGCGCGGGGTCGATCGTGAGCAGGAGCTCGCCGATGGGCTTCGCGAGACCTGGGCGTAGCAGCGGTACCGAGACTGACGCTGCTGTGGTTCTGAAGCGAGGATCGCCAGCGCTGCCGACCACATCAAACGATGCTTGTTCGGGGATGGGATCGTAGCCTGTTGTATTGCTCCGGTGGGTCCAAACTTCGGCGTAGCCGCTGTCGCCGACCTTTTGCAGCGCTTCGAGCATCAAATTGATGCTGGTCCGGTCCACAGTCCACAGCACTTCTGCGAATGCCGGAGCTTGTGCTGTTGCGATGTCCTCAAGCCTTGACAGGCTACGGTCCGTAACGCTGTGGTAAGTCAGCAGCCCCTGGATCAGGGCCAGGGTCAATGTGCAGGCCGAGGCCAAGCCAGCGGTCTTGCGAATCAGGGAAGTGGCCAGCGGGCGAAACGGGGGCTGAGGCATGGCGGTTGATCGGTGGAGTAGAAAACCTGCTCAGCTCGTGCAGACCTGCGCGGGGAGCCGATGCTATGCGAGGTGACGTGGCTGGCGGGCCTGAAAATGCCGCTATCGTGATGCCTTGCTCAAACCGGCCGCAGCCCCGACATCGGTACTGGTAGTCCGGTATGTCTTCTCTCGGGCTTCTTGCGCCTTCCATGCAACTCCGCACCAAATTCATCCTCCTCGCCGTCCTGCCCCTGGTGGCCAGCCTTTTGCTGATCGCGCTGGCGGTCCGGCATCAGGAGCGGGAGCTGGTGCAGCGCGAGCATGCGCTGGTGGAGCGGGCGTATATGGAGGCGCGGCGGTCGGAGCTGAAGTCCTACGTCGCGCTGGCGGTCAGCACGGTGAAGCC
>JAIXSD010000667.1 GCA_027484885.1 Rubrivivax sp. | reverse complement strand
TGCTGGAGAAGCGCAGGGTCTGCACGCGTGAGGCAGCCACGATCACCCAGCGCTGCGTGAACACGCCGCTGCGGAAGACCAGCACATCATCGGTCAGCGCATAGGCAGAAAACGCAACCCAGGCACGTGCGTACAGCCACCCGGCCGCCAGGAGCGTGGCTGCGACCGCGGCGATCCCCCACCAGGGCAGCGCCCAGTCCCGCCACAGACCGGCGGCCACCAGCAGCACCAGACCGAGCGGCAGCGCCAGGCGCCACTGCCCGTAGAGCAGGCGGCGCAAGCTGGGCCGCCCCAAGCGCTGCCACGACAGCGCCGACCAGTTCAGACCGGGCAGGCACAGATGCAAGAGGGCCTCAGCTTGCGCCCGCGTCGCCAGAGGCGCCATTTCGCTGAACTGGCCGGCAGGCCCCAGCCCCTCGCTCTCTTGATGGGCGGTATCGCCCGCCACCGACACCGCCAAACGGCATCGGCCCAGCCGGCGCTGCAGCCAGCTGGCACTGAGCTCCCATCGTTGCAACCGGGGCAGGCGCGCGCCCGCGCGCACCCGGGTGCTGAGGCCATGCGAGGCCAGCAGGCGCTCGCCCTGCAGCTCCAGGCGGAAGCCGTGATACCTCAGCACAGCCAAGACCACCGAGAGCAGGCGCATCAGCAGCAGCACCGTGAGCACGGCGCTGAGGCCCAGCACCAGGAGATGCAGCCAGCGGTGGTCTTTCATATCGTCGATGAACAGCCGCCCCAGCGCACGCGCAGGCGCCCCCAGCCATTGGCCGAGCAGGCGGCGCGCCTGATCATTGGGCATGACCGCGCCAAAAAAGGCGCCCACCAGCAACATGCCCCCGTTGGAACTCAGGCCCAGCAACACAATCTCGCGCAAGGGCAAGGTCAGCAAGACGCGAGCCGAGTCCGAGCCGGGCGCAGCGGGCTGGCCCGCCTGAATCGGCACCGCAGGCACGGCTTCGTCGCCGACCTCGGCACGCTGCCCACGCAGAACGGCCTCCAAGCGGGCCGCCTCGGCCAGGCTCAGCACGGCCATCACCGCCTCGGGCTTGCCGCCCGCGGCTGAATCCAGGCGCAGCACAGTGACGCCCAAGAGGCGATGGAAAAAACGGCTCTGCTGGCTGATGTTGTGGATGCGCGCAAACGGGATGTGGCGCTGGGTCCGATCCAGCAAGCCTTCGCGCACCAGCAGCTCGCTGCCCAAGACCTGGTAGCTGAAGCTGCGGGTGTGCAAGACCGCCCACAAGGCATACAGGCCCAAGGGACCGATCAACCAGACCGACCACTCCGAATCGCGCTGCCCCAGCAGCAGATAGGCCAGGATGGGCAGCAGCAACTGACGCGCGACCCCGCCGACGGCAAAGAGCCAGGACGAGGGATGCAGGCGGCGCTGCACAGCCTCCCCAGGCTCGCCCGGCGAGCTGTGGCCGGCTTCACTCATGCTCACCTCGATGGCGCGGCAGCAAGCGCTCGCGCAAGCTGTGGGCCAGGGCCTGGGGCAGGCCCTCAATCCGGGTGTGGTGGTCATGCGCGCCAGCCGTGTGCAGGCTCAGCGAGGCCATGGCCCAGCGCCGGTCCAACGGCCCCTGGCTGACATCGAGATGCTGCAAACGCGCCATGGGCACCCAGACCTCGCTGCGCCACCAGACCCCGTCGTAAAGCACCACGCCCTCCTGCTCGCGCAACTCGGCCCGGTACAGGGCGTGGCGGCGCGCGCCATAGCACCAGCCCAGCAAGGCACCCAGCGCCAGCGCGGCAAGCCCGATGCTGAGCAGCACCGGACGGTCCACCGCGCTGCGGCGCAAGCTCAGCAGCAGATGCAGCAGCAACAAGGCGCCACCCGGGATGGCCAGCAAGAGTGCGTACTTGAACCGCCAGTAGCGGCCCAGCTCGGGCAAGGTGTCCAGCAGGACGGGCGGTGAAGACAGTTCGTGATCCATGCACAAGGCTCCTGCGCGTGCGGGAGAGAGTGCACACCCTCTGCTCGCCAGCTCGCGTCGCCGCGCATTCTGCCTGCGGGCGATCGCACCGGGATGCAGGCGGTGCCACGCAGCGTGCGGCCCATCGCCTGGCTGCAGCCAGAGCGGCCCGGTGCTGGCTACAGTCAGCCCGTCCCCACTGAGGCCGAACGCATGAAACTGCTGCTCTGGTTGATCCTGCTCGTGATCTGCTGGCCCCTGGCCTTGATGGCCTTGCTGCTCTGGCCCCTGGTCTGGCTGATCAGCCTGCCCTTCCGCCTGATCGGCATCAGCGTCGAGGCGGTGTTCGCGCTGCTGCGCGCCCTGCTCTTCCTGCCGGCGCGCCTGCTCGGTCACCGCGACCGCTGACCCGAGGCCGGATCACAGCTCTTCAGCCAGGCTGCCCGGTGGCAGGTGGTCGCTGCGGCGCTTTTTCATGCCGGCCTTGACCTCGTACATGCGCGCGTCCGCCTGGGCGATGCAGGCATGAAGCGACTGCTCGGGCGACTCGCGCATGGCATGGCCCAGGGCCGCGCTGGGGCTGACCCAGAAGCCCGGCGCCAGCTCGCGGCGGTTGTTCTGGCAGCGCGCTTTCAGCGCCTCCAGCTCGGCCAGCACCGCCGCCTCACGGCGATGCGGCAGCAGGAACAAGAACTCGTCGCCGCCGATGCGGTAGGCATCGGCCTCGGGCCACTGCGCGCGCACGGTTTCGGCAAAGAGCTGGATCAAGGCATCGCCCGCCGCATGGCCGTGGGCATCGTTGACATGCTTGAGGTTGTTCATATCGGCCACCACCACGGCCTGCGGGAAGTCCGCCGCCTGGGCCGGC
This sequence comes from Rubrivivax sp., assembly GCA_027484885.1. GTDB lineage: Bacteria > Pseudomonadota > Gammaproteobacteria > Burkholderiales > Burkholderiaceae_C > Paucibacter_A. The sequence continues at coordinate 4,848 of JAIXSD010000667.1, read as the reverse complement.
TCGCCATGGTCGGGCCGGTGGCTGAAGTAGTTGCGGTTGTGAAAACCGGTCAGGCTGTCGGTGTAGAGCAGGTGCTCGCGCTCGCGCAGGAACTGGGTCTTGGCCCGCTGCTCGATCAGCTTGCGCACCGTGCGCACGGTCAGCACCAGGATCAAGAGCAGCACCGCGCCCAGCAGGGCCAGCAGCATCAGCAGGCGGCTGTTGGCCTCGTTGCGCAGCGAGGGCACCGATTGAACGCCCAGGTACTTCATCTCCTCGAACTGGATCAGGGGGATGACCTTGTCCATGATGCCGGCCAGCTCGGGCTGGCGGCGGCTGACGCCGAAGTAGATGAAGGAATCCTTGGAGGTGATGCCGCGCTTGACCACATCGCCATAGCCCAGGCCGTTGATGTAGAACTCGGCCACGGTCGGGTTCTCGATCAGGTAGGCCACCTTGCCGTCGCGCACCAGTTGCAGCGATTCGATGATGCTGTCGGTCTTGACGATCTGCGGGTTCTTGAGGTTCTTGCGCAGGTATTCCTCATGCCAGAAACCATCGATCACTGCCACGCGCAGGCCGTCCAGGCCATAGACGTCCTGCACCGGCGGGCTGCTCTTGAGGCCGACGATGATGTCGCGTTCATTGCTGATGGCGCGCGGAAAGATGAAGTCGGCCAGGCGGTCGTCGGTCTTGGCCATGTTCAGCACATCGACGCGGCCGCTGCGCGCCTGATCCATCAGCTGTGCAAACGGCGCGCCCACCACCTTGAAGCGGATGCCGATGATCTCGCCGATGCGCTGCAAGGTGGCGCCGGCAATGCCCTTGTACTGGCCTTTGTCGAAATGGTCGAAGGGCAGGTAATCCTCGGCCACGCCGACCACCGCCTCGCCGCGCTCATCCAGCCATTTCAGCTCGGCCGGGCTCAGGCGCAGCACCTTGCGGTTGTAGCTGCGCGCCGCCTCCTGGGCCAGGGCGCGGATCTGCGCCGGGCGCTGGGCGATGTAGCGGTCGATGATCTGGCTCAGCAGCACCCGCTCCTTGGCCACCGCGAAGGTCATGTCCGAGGTGATGGACTTGAGCTCAGCCACCAGAGTCAGGCCTGGAAACTGGTGCAGGAACTCGTACTCGACGCCGCCGCCCGAGGTGACGAAGCCATCGACCCGGCCCTCGCTCAGCGCACGCAGGCCGGCGGCCTGGTCGTCAAAGCTGGCCACCTGGAAATGGATGTTGGGGAACTCCTTGGGCAGCTGCTCGATCACAAAGTCGGCCGCGAGGAAACCCACGGTCTTGCCGTCCAGATCGCCCAGGGTCTGCACGCTTGATTCCTTGCGCGCGAACACGACGTAGGGGTAGCGCTGCGCGGCCTGGGTGAAGCGCATGATCTTCTCGCGCTCGGGCGTGGGGTTGGCGCCGTAGAGCACATCGATCTCGCCGCGCAAGAAGCGGCTGTAGGCATCGTCCCAGCCCTTCACATCGGCCGGCACCAGGCGCAGGCCCAGCTGGCTCTGCATGTCCTTGAGCAGGGCCGGCAGCAGGCCCATGCGCTGGCCCCGGAACTCGAAGCTGTCCATACCGGCGAAGGGATCGAAGCCCACGCTCAGGGAGCGATGGCGGTGCTGGTCGATCCAGACCCGCTCTTCCTCGCTGAGCTGGATCATGGCGCTGGCCGCCGTGGCGGCCGGCTGAGGCGAGGCGGGCGCAGCATAAGCGCTGGACACAGCGGCAGCCATGCCCACGCTCAGGCCCCAAAAGACCCCGAGCACCCAAACCCAGAAGCGTGTCGACTGCGCCAGTCGCGCCAGTCGCGCCACACCCAGACCCACCCCAAGCGCCCAATGGCTCATGCGTTCACTCAAGGACAGCACCCTCCCGCTGAAGAAGCGGGACCATGCTAGCCGAGAACGCGGGCGGTGCTTCAACCGGAGGCCGGGAGTTTTTGTCGCGAGCGGCCGTCAGGCTAGGCGCTCGGAGCGCAGGAACCGGAGCGTACTTCTGGTACGCGAGGATGCCGAGCACCGAAGCAACAACGCCTGGCGGTCGCGCAGTAAAAAACTCTTGGCCGATCAGATTTTCATTTCCAGGCGCAGCTGCCAGACGGTATAGCTGCGCCCGCCTCCCTCGCTGACGACCTGGCGGGTGTCGGTGGTGGTGGTGCTGCCGGTGGTGTAGTCCAGCGGCGCCAGATTGCTGGCGGCCAGGCGCAGCTGGGTGTCGCGGTCGATGCTCCAGAGCGCAAACGCATCCAGCACCACCTTGCGGCTGCTGCGCGCCTCGGTCAGCAGGTTTTGCTGCACGGTGTTGGCCGGCGTCCAGTTCAGGCCGGCGCCCAGGCTCAACGGCAGGCTGCGCAGCTTGTAGTCGGCGCCCAGGTTGGCGGTGGCGCGCGGCTGCGGGTCGAGGCGGTTGTTGGGGCCGGGGATGCCGTCCACGCGCGAGCTGAACAAGCTGAGGTTGGTGCGCAGATTGACCGGCCAGGCGTCTTCGATGAACTCATCGAGCCGGAACTTGGCCTCCAGCTCCACACCCAGGGTGGTGGCGCGGCCGATGTTGGTGGGCCGGGTCACCCAGCGCGGCACATTGGCCCAGGACACGGTCTCCAGGGTGGTGACATTGCGCATCAGGTCGGTGATGCGACGGGCAAAGAAGCTGGCGCTGAGGATGCCGCCCTTGCTCAGGTAGTTCTCGTAGGCGATGTCGATGCCGGTGGCCAGCTCGGGGCGCAGCAGGGGGTTGCCGGCGCGGTCGGGGTGCTCCACCTCGTTGGCGCCGCAGGACTTGCCGCTCGGGCAGGGGTAGAAGGAGTTGATGCTGGGCCGGGCGATCAGGTCCTGCAGATTGGGGCTGCGGTAGCTGCGCGTGAGGCTGGCGCGGATCTGGTCGCGGCTTTTTTCGTCGAATTTCCAGACCCCGTGCAGCAGCGGCGTCCAGACGCTGGCGCGGTGGCTGACGGCGTAATTGGCCGCCGAGCTGCGCGTGGCAATCGTCTCGCCGCGCAAGCCGGCGTAGAAGGACCATTGCTTGCCCACGCTCCATTCATCCTGGGCGTAAACGGCCAGGCGCTGGGTCGAGGCCGAGAGGTCATCGCCGAAGTCCAGCAGGCCGGGGCAGGCCTCGTTGTCTTGCAGGCAGTTGCGCTCCTGCTCGCGGCGCGTGCCCTCGCCTTCCAGGCCGGCCACCAGGCTGTGTTCGTTTTCCAGCTGACGCGAGAACTTGCCGTTCAAGCTCCAGTTGCGATCGCGGCTGTCGGTCGTGTCCTGCTGAATGCGGGTGGCGACGGGCGTGCCGGTTTTGAACTCCTCGCGCAGGCTGCTCGAATCACCGCGGCCGGCGCCGGCGCCGGCGCGCAGCTCCAGGCGGCTGTCCTCGTCGATGCGGTGGTTCCACTGGGTGTTGAAGCGCAGCATCTCGAAGTTGTTGCGTGCGCTGGTCTGACTGCGATCGAAGGTGTTGAGTGCTGGCGCGACCTGACCCTCACGCTGCAGCTGGGCCTGGTTTTGGCTCTTGCTGCGCATGGCCATCAAAAAGGGCTGGATGGCCAGGGTGTCGCCGCCGTCCAGGCGCCACTGCAGGCGCGAAGTCAGGTGCAGATTGCGGCGCTGGTCTTCGCTCTGGGTCTCGGTGCGCTGCAGGCTTTGCGCGCCGGTCTTGAGATCGCGGCTCAGCGAGCTGGAGAGATTGTTGTCGCGGTTCTCGCTCTGCTGCACATTGATGCTGAGGTTGTAAGCGCCGCCCTGCTCATCGAGCTTGTCGTTGCGGCTCCAGCTCAGGCTGGGGCTGAAACGGCCGCGCTCGAGGCTGAGGCCGGCACGCCAGTCGTTCAGGCGCTTTTGCAGCGCCTCGCGCAGCACCACATTGATGGTGCCGGCCACGGCGCGGGCGCCAAACTCGGCCGTGGGCGCGCGCATCACCTCGATGCGCTCCACCTGCTCGGGCGGCAGCTGGTCGAGCGAGAAGCCCGGCGGCATGCGCTCACCATTGACCAAAATCTGCGTGTAGCCGCCACCCATGCCGCGCATGCGCACCTCGCCACCGCGGCCGGGGCGGCCACCGGTGGTGACGCCTGGCAGGCGCTTGAGGGTCTCGCCCACGCTGCTGTCGCCAAAGCGGTCGATCTCCTCGCGGGTGATGACGATCTTGGAGGCCGTCGAGGCGCGCCGCACCGCCTCGTCGCTGGGCCCACCGCTGACCTCGACGCGCTGCAACTGCTCGTTGCCCTTGGCCGCCGGCTGAGCCGCTGGTGTGCGCGGCTTGGCCGGTGCGCTGGCCGCGCTGGCCGGCGGCTCCACGCTCTGGGCCTGCGCCAGCGACGGCAGGGCCGCCAGGGCCACACTCAAAGGCAAGAGGGCTGGAGCAGCCCAAGGGCGGACACCGGGCAGACGGGGAACAGTTTTCATGGTGAGACCAGATCGCGCAGCGCGCACAGCGAAGGTGTTTCGAAACGGCGCGAAGCATGGCACAGCCGGGCTGGGCTGCCACGCGCCGCTGTCGGCCTTTTAACTTCTTTACCGCCCGCAGGGCGCATGCCGCACAAGCCGGGGCGGGCGCGGCTCAGGCTTCGTTCGGAAAGAAAAAGACCTCGGCAATGCGCCCCGCCCGGCAGCGGTAGACCACCATCACCTGCTGCGGCTCGGGGCCGCGGCCGTGCACCCATTCATGGTCGACCACAGTCTGGCCCATCAGCAAGCGCTCGCGCACCTCGGCCTGCACCTGCGGCTGGGCAAACGGCCCCGCGCGATAGCTCTCGCGAAAGGCCGCCAGGCCCACCGTGCGCGGCGCTGCGGCTGGCATGCGCCAGACCTGCACATCCTCGCTGTAGCAGGCGCAGAACGCGTCGAGATCCTTGGCGTTGTAGGCCTCCAGCTGGGC
>JAIXSD010000484.1 GCA_027484885.1 Rubrivivax sp. | reverse complement strand
TCCCGCTGCACCGCGAGCTGATGGTCGACGCCAAGTTCATTGAAGGCGGCACCAACATCCATTACCTCGAAGGCTGGATGAGCCAACACAAGCGATGAGCGACGACACCTCTTCGGCACCAGACGCCGCGAACGAGCCCAACCCGGCCACCCTGCACGAGCTGCTGCTGATCTGCGGCGAGGACGATGTCGAGATCGTCAGCGACGCCTTGATGGAGCTGGATGCGCTGGCCGTGTCGGTGGAAGACGCCGATGCCGACACCGATGCCGAGAAAGCTCTGTTCGGCGAGCCCGGCATGCCGGCGCCGCGCGGCGGCTGGCAGCGCTCGGTGGTCAAGGCCTTGTTCCCGGACGAGAACGAAGCCACCGAATGCGCCACCCTGATCCTCAGCCAGGACTGGGCGGCCGATGTGCATGTGCAGGCAATTCAAGCCGTGGCCGAGCAGGACTGGGTGCGCCTGACGCAGTCGCAGTTCTCGCCGGTGGAGATCACGCCCGAGTTCTGGATCGTGCCCTCCTGGCATGAAGCCCCGGCCCAGGCCACGCGCGTCATGCGCCTGGACCCGGGTCTGGCCTTCGGCACCGGCACGCACCCGACCACGCGTATGTGCCTGCGCTGGATCGCCACCCACAGCGAGCTCAGCCCCGGCTGGACCCGCGTGCTGGACTACGGCTGCGGCTCCGGCATCCTCGCCATCGGCGCAGCCCTGCATGGCGCGCAGAACATCGACGCAGTGGACATCGACCCGGCGGCCATCACGGCCAGCCAGGACAATGCCAAGGCCAACCAGGTGGCGCTCAAGGCCGCCCTGCCCGACGCGGCGCACGGCGAGTACCCGCTGGTCATGGCCAACATCCTGGCCACGCCGCTCAAGCTGCTGGCACCGCTGCTGGCGGCCCATCTCGCCCCCGGCGCGCATCTGATCCTGGCCGGCATCCTGGCCCGCCAGGCTGAGGAGCTGAAGGAAGCCTACGCCCCCTGGCTGAAGCTTGAAGTCAGCGACGAGGAAGAGGGCTGGATCCTGATGACGGCCCAGCGCCCTGCGGCTTGATTCGGGCATGGCACGGCGCCCGGATTCGCGATCGAGTTCGGGCTTGCCTAGCCCTGAGCTTCGGCGGACTCATGGCATGATCTCGCCATGAGTCTTGCCACCCGTTGCACCGCTTGCGGAACCATTTTCCGCGTCGTGGAAGACCAGCTCCGGGTTTCGGAAGGCTGGGTGCGTTGCGGCCGCTGCGCCGAAGTGTTCGACGCCCGCGAGCAGCTCTTCGACATCGATCTCGAAGCCCCACCGCCCTGGCCGCCCGCGCCCGCCCACGACACGCCCGCGGTCGATCTGTCGACCCAGGACGATGGCCGCTGGGCGCCGAGCCCGCCACCCGCCGCAATCCCTCCGGCACCGACACCGGCCTACGCACCACCGCCACCATCTCCACGCGCGATGGAGCAGGCGGCCGCGCCCGCACACAGTGAATCTCGCCCGGGCCACGACTCCATCGTCGCGGCCGCCATGGACTCGCGCCACGAACCCCGCTGGGTGGACGAACCCAGCCTCGACGCAGGCGGCACCAACGACCCCGCCCCGCGCTGGACCGAGCCCGAGATCGAGCCATCGCTGGAGCAGCAGGTGGCGCAAGAGGTCGAGCTGGAAATGGCCCGGCTGAGCGCACAGCGCGCTCAACTGGAAGCCCAGGCCCAGGCCGAAGCCGAGATCCAGCAGCAGGCTTACGAAGAAGAACAGGCTCGGCTGCAGGCCGAGCTGGCCGCCGCCGAGGCCAGCCAGCGCGCCCAAGCCCAGTTGGCCCTGCTGGCGCAACAAAAATCCACGCCAGCCACGCACAGCCCGGGCGAAGACGACCATGGCTTTCAGCCCACCACCCTGGGCGAAAACGGCGAGTTGCTGGCCGCCGCCGAGGCTGAGGCCAAAGCTGCGAAACCAGATGGCGTAGCCGCTGGCAGCGAAACCAGCAACGGTGGCGCGCCTTCGGAGCTGCCCACCTTCATGCGCCCGGCCCGGCAGGCCACGATCTGGAACCGGCTCTGGGTTCGCGTCAGCCTGGGCCTGCTCTGCGGCTTGGCGCTGGCAGCCCTGGGCTTGCAGGCCACCTGGCAGTTCCGCGATGCCCTGGTGGCCCGCTACCCGCAGCTGCGCGCCGATCTGCAAGCCTTTTGTGCCGTGGCCCAGTGCGAAATCAAGCCCTGGCAGCGCCTGGACAGCTTCAGTGTCGATGCCAGCGCACTGAGCCAGGCCGGATCGGGCCACCACTACAAGCTGGCCCTGACCCTGCGCAACAAGAGCGAGTACGAGCTCGCCCTGCCCTGGGTGGAGCTGAGCCTGACCGATGCCAACGGCCAGCTGATCGCGCGCCGCGCGCTCGCGCCCAAGGACTTCAACCTGAGCCAGGATGCGCTTGCCGCAGCGACCGAGCTGCCGGTGCAAACCTTGTTGACCACGGGTGACAAGGCCGTCAGCGGCTACAGCGTCGAGCTGTTCTACCCCTGAAGCTCAGCGGACATTGAGGTCACGGGACGCGCCGCCCGTTTGACGCCGAATCTGCACGCTCATCACTTCGAACTGCTCATTGCACGCAGGCATAAAAAAACCCGGCCGAGGCCGGGTTTGAGAAGCAGCGGGCGCCGCCGCAAGCCGCACTGAGGCGGCCTGCATGCGGCGGCAGCGCGCGACTTAGGGCTTGTTGCCCGTGGGGAAAGGCCAAGCGGCTTGCGGGCTCAGCGCGGTCTTGGCAGCCGGAGCGGCGGCAGCGGGCTTGGCAGCAGCCTTCTTGGCAGCCGGCTTTGCAGCAGCAGCCTTCGGTGCAGCAGCGGCCTTGGGCGCAGCAGCAGCCTTCTTCACCGGCGGCTTGATCGGCGCAGCGGCCTTCTTGACCGGCGGCTTGATCGGCGCAGCAGCCTTCTTCACGGGAGGCTTGATCGGTGCAGCAGCCTTCTTGGCAGGTGCAGCGGCCTTCTTCGCGGGAGCAGCAGCCTTCTTGGCAGGAGCCGCAGCCTTCTTCGCCGGAGCCGCGGCCTTCTTGGCAGGTGCAGCGGCCTTCTTCGCCGGAGCAGCAGCCTTCTTGGCAGGTGCAGCAGCCTTCTTCGCCGGAGCAGCAGCCTTCTTGGCAGGAGCCGCAGCCTTCTTCGCCGGAGCAGCAGCCTTCTTGGCAGGTGCAGCGGCCTTCTTCGCCGGAGCAGCAGCCTTCTTGGCAGGTGCAGCAGCCTTCTTCGCCGGAGCAGCAGCCT